>JBJTKE010000738.1:0-2598 GCA_046096285.1 Chloroflexota bacterium | reverse complement strand
CCATGGGCGGGGGCGGCGTTCGTGCGGCGCGGGAAGCGTACCGCGAAGGCAGGAATGCGGGGGGCGTGGGCCGTGGGTGTCGTGCGGGTCTGCGGGAGCCGGGGCCATCCGCTGTGATCTGACGCTGACGCTGCTAGGCGGGGTTGCTGGCGGCTCGCCAAACTATCTCGCCGCGGGGCCCGAGCATGATCTGGGTGTAGCGGCCAATGCGGGCGCGGCGGACGAGATCGTGCTGTTCCATCCAGGGGAGGATGTTGGAGAGACCGTTTGGCGCCATGCCGCATGCCTGGGCGAGATCGGACTGCTGCGACTCCCCGAGCCGGACCAGCGCATCGAGCACCCGCAAGACCGGGGCACGCCGCCTCACCTGATCGACGAGGGCGCGGGACACGCCGCGATCGACGGCGCGTGCGGAGAGGTTGAGCAGGGCGTCGCTCTGGCCGAGCAGGTAGGCGGGATGGTCGCCAGCCGCGCCGGCATGGCGGCGGAGCTGGCGGGATGCGAAGGCGAGCGCCTGTTCGTAGCCGGAGACATCCTCGACGCGCCTGGTGGCGGCGGCGTCGGAGAGCGGGGTGGCGACCGCGAGCAGCAGGCCGCCGAGGTCGGACCAGCGCTCGTCGCGGACCGCCGCGACGAGGGCGGCGGCGACAGGGGGCAGCGCTTCCGGCGTGCTGCCGGAGCCGGGAAGGTCTCCCGCATCCTGCGCCTGGGCGCCGGATGGCGGGCTGACGAGTTGAGCGGATGCCTCCATGACGTTCCCTCCGTGGTGGACCTTGAGGGAGGGAGTATACACCGTGAATTCACGATGAAGTGATCGTCCGGCCGACCGCCGGTCAGGGGTCCGGGGCGGCGCTGGAACCCCGAACCGGTTCGCAACGAGAGAGCAGGGAGCGGCTGCCCGCCATATCGGCGTCCAGCCAGGTCAACCTGCCACCGGGGCCAACGATGACCCCGGCGGGCAAGTCGCCATGCGGGTAGGTGTCGGGCAGGCCCGCTTTCCGGGCCCGGTGGTCGCGTTGCGAGGGCGTGTTTGCCAGCATCAGCGAGTTGGCGATGACGACATCCGCGCCGTTCATCTCCGCCAACTCCGAGGCGCTGCGGACGCACCAGCGGTCCTTGTGCAGCAACCCGTCAAGGACGAGGTGGATGATGAGGCCGCAGCGAAGTTCGGCCAGTTCGCGAGCAGGCCCCGAAAGCGGAGAGGCGCGGTCGAAATCCTGGCAGATGGAGACGGTCCAACGGTTGGCAGCGGCGGCGTAGATCGGACGGGGACCGTCGTTGTCGCAGAGGCATTCCCGTCGCATGTCGGGCGGATGGCCAAAGCAGTCGAGGAGGTCATAGCGTTCCTGACTTTGGATCTCGAGGTCCCAGGGGAGGTGCTTGGCCGTTTCCCCGAGGATGTTTCCGGCGTTGTCGAGGACCATCGCGCGGTTTCGGCAGCCATCGGCGACGCCGACGACCAGGAGGAACGCACGCGGGACTGGTTGCCGGAGATCCTGGCGGCGAAGTTCGTCGCGAAGCACCTCGAACAACCCACCGTCAAGCGACAATTCGGGAAGGAGGGCGACATCCGCGCCGGACTCATACACCTCGTGGATGATGCGCGGAATCCTGCGGGCGATACCCTGGGAATCGTGCTTCAGGCGGTAGCAGGAACGGTCGTCCGGGAGATCATCCTGGGTAAAGGCCGCATCATGCGGCGGCGGGTTGCCCGGCCAGGCGTGCGTATAGAGCACCGGAGCAACCGCGACACGAGGCCGGTCGACCGACCGGCCCCGGCACGGAACGAGCGGAACAGCCGTCCGGTGAACATCCGCGCGTACGAGGTGGAAGAAGCACCGCGACAGGGCAGGCGGGTCCGCTGTGGCGGCATCGAGCGGGTGACGCGGCAGCAGATAGCCGGACGTGTCGCGGTTGTAACGCCCCGTCGTCACGAGGACTGCGCCGAGACCATCGCCGAAAGATGGGCTGGATGGCATGTGGACGCGGGCGGCGTGATCGATGGCTCGCAGAACGCGAAGAACACGCACGCGAAGGTCTGCATCATCAACGCCCGGATCGACGAATGATTCGATGGCCCGGAGTGTCCCGGGGTGGAGGTCCGCCGGATAGGCGCCGAGATCAGCGACGAGTCCGACGAGCATCTCGCCGGGAAGGTCAGCATGCGGGGGAAGTTCGGGGAGGGGTGCTCCGGCCGCGACGTGCGCGTTCAGCCAGTCGTACATCACGGCGAAGACATCGGCTGCCTGCGCCAACTGGAACGATTCGCCGGGCGACCAGGAGGGTGCGGACACGGAGGACCCCGTTCAGGTCAGGACGACCGCGACGCGGGCGATTCTATCACCGCAATGACGGACACACGATCGATACTTGCGGATGGAAAAGCTACATGCCGGGGCGGCATGCAGGCCCAGCGGGGGCGCCAATTCCCGCCCGGGCGATCACGCGGTCGATGATGGCGCGGGCGGCGGCGTAATTCGGGATCTCCTCGGCGCGGCCGCGGACGATGACGAGGACGTCGAGGCCCCGGGCCAGGTTGGGGTCGGCGTGGCGAAGGGCCTCGCGGAGGAGGCGCTTGGCGCGGTTGCGCTGGACGGC
>JBJTKE010000737.1:0-2008 GCA_046096285.1 Chloroflexota bacterium | reverse complement strand
GTCCCCCCGACAGCCGTTTCGCCATTGCCGACGTCGCGTTGATCGCGGCGTCTCCAGACCCGGAGCGCCAGGCCGTAGTTACGCTACTTCTTGAGCAGGCGGCCTGGCTGCTGGCGAATGCCCGCAAGCCCCTCATCTGGGCGGGCGGCGGCGTCCTCCGCTCCGCCGCGTGGGACGAACTCCGGCTGCTCGCCGAGACGCTCGAGGCGCCGGTGGTGCTCACGGCCAACGGGCGCGGCGCGATGTCGGACCGCCATCCGCTGGTGTTCAACATCGTCGGCGCAATCGAGATGATGCGCGAGGCGGACGCCGTGCTCTGCGTCGGTTCCCGCTTCGTCGACCCCGCCACGCTGCCGTGGGGGATCGCCGGGCTCGACATCCCGGTGGTGCAGATCGATATCGACCCCGAGGAGGTCTCCCGCAACTACCCTGCCCGGGTCAACCTCGTCGCCGACGCCAGGGCCGCCCTCGGCGCGCTGGCGGCGCAACTCGGCCGCGCCTCCCTCAACAACGCCTGGCGCCGGGAGGACCTCGCCGCGCTCAAGGAGCGCGCCATCGCGAAGGCGATGGGCATCCGGCCGCAGGCCGACTACGCGATGGCCATTCGCCACGCCCTGCCGGACGACGGCATCTTCCTCGCCGAGGTCACCCAGATCGGGTACTGGTCCAACTTCGCGATGCCCATGTACGAACCCCTCACCTACATCGGCACCGGCTACCAGGGCACGCTGGGGTACGGCTTCGCCACCTCCCTCGGGGCGAAGGTGGCAAGGCCCGACAAGGTCGTCGTCTCGGCCAACGGAGACGGCGGCTTCGGGTTCGGGCTCAACGAACTGGCCACCATGGCCCAGCACCAGATCGCCGCCATCGCGGTCGTGTTCAACGACGGCGCATACGGCAACGTCAAGCGCATCCAGACCGAGCAGTTCGACGGCCGCACCATCGCCTCCGACCTGCGCAACCCGGACTACATGCTCCTCGCGAAGGCCTTTGGCGTGACCGGCCGCCGGGCAGAGAGTCCGGCAGCGCTGAAACTCGCCATCGAGGAGTCCATCCGGGCCAACGAGCCGACGCTGATCGAGGTGCCGATGCAGCCGGTTCCGAACCCGTGGCGGGCCATCGGCTACCGCTAGGCCAGAGAGGCCGCGCTGGAACGAGAGGCGGGGAGGGACCGAGCCGGGGGCTTTTCCCGCCTGCCCGGCGCCGATCCCTTGAGGGGCGCGCACGGTATGACCGATCTGCCCGACATCTCCCATCTGCCGCCGGGCGCGCCCATCCCGGACAACCGGATGACTGGCGGCCTGCATTGTCCCCGTTGCGGCGGCGGCTGCGAACCGCGCTCCGTCGACGGCCGCGAGCGGCAGGTCTGCGCGGCCTGCGGGTTCATCGTGTACCAGGATCCGAAGTTGGCGGTGGCGGTGGTTATCGAACGGGAGGGTCGGTTTCTGCTCGGGCTGCGCGGCCCTGGCGTCCGCGCCCCCGGGAAGTGGAGTTTTCCCGCGGGCTATGTCGAGCGCGGCGAGGTGGTGGAGGAGGCCGCCGTCCGCGAGGCGCTCGAGGAAACCGGCCTCCGGGTGGTACTCGGACCCCTGTTGGCGCTGATTTCGGCGGCAGGCGAACCGGTCGTGCTCGTGGTGTATCGCGCCGCCTCCTTTGCCGGCGACCCCGCTCCCGACGACGATCTGCTCGAACTTGGCTGGTTCCCGCCGGACGCCCTGCCCGACCTCGCGTTCCCCTCCGACCGCCGAATCATCGAGGAACTCTCCCGGCAGTAGACGTGCCCGGTTGAGCACGGACCCCGCGGGGCCGCACCGGCGCGCGACCAGGCCGCCAGCCATCACTCCGGGCCATCACCGGTATCCGCGGGTACATTGCGTCCCGCCGCGTCCCTCCTTCGGGCGAAACCGGACCCGGCCCGCCACGGGTTCGGAACCGGCTGCATCGGCACCTCGATCAGCGTCGGCTCGTTGGCCCGGATGGACTCCTCGATGGCGAGTTTCAGCGCTGC
>JBJTKE010000736.1:0-11943 GCA_046096285.1 Chloroflexota bacterium | reverse complement strand
GCCCCGCCCCGACGGGTCGTTCCGCTGCCGACGCTGCCCGGCGGCATCATCGGCCGCGACCGCGAACTGAAGGACCTCGCCGACCTCCTCGGCGATCCCGAGGTGCGGCTCGTCTCGCTGCTCGGCCCGGGCGGCATCGGCAAGACCCGGCTCGCCCTGGAAACCGGCCAACGCCTCGCCAGCCTCTTCCCCGACGGCATCCACTTCCTCGACCTCGCGCCGATGCGCGACCCCTCCCTCGTCCTGCCCGCCATCGCCAACGCGCTCGGCATCGACCCCGCCGGCGATCTGCTCGGCGCCATCGCCGACGATCTCCGCGGCCGCCAGGCCCTGCTCCTGCTCGACAACCTCGAGCAGGTCACCGAGGCCGGCGTCTCCATCGCCGCCCTGCTGGCCGCCTGCGCCGGCCCGAAGGTGCTGGTCACCTCCCGCATTCCCCTGCTCCTGCGCTGGGAGTGGACCTTCCCGGTCGGGCCGCTCGCCACCCCCGAGCCACACCAGGAGCACGGCGACGGCTGGTGGGGCGAGTGGGACGCCCTCCGCCTCTTCGAGACCCGCGCCCGCGCGGTCAACCGCGCCTTCGCCCTCGCCGACGACAACGCCCCGGACGTCGCCGCCATCTGCCGCCGCATCGACGGCCTGCCGCTCGCCATCGAACTGGCCGCCGCCCGCACCGGCGCCCTGCCCCCGGCCGCCGTCCTCGCCCGCCTCGAACGGCGTCTCCCCCTCCTCTCCGGCGGCGCCCGCGATCTGCCCGAGCGCCAGCAGACCATGCACAACGCCATCGCCTGGGGCTTCGATCTCCTCCCCGAGGAGGAGCGCGACTGCGCCCGCCGCGTCTCCGTGTTCAACAACGGCTTCCCGCTCTCCGCCGCCTGCGCCGTCCACCCCGCGGGCGACGACACCGTCGTCATCGACCAGGTCGGCTCCCTCGCGGGCAAGCAGATCATCCGCCGCTCCTTCGACGGCGACGAGTCCGATCCCCGCTTCGCCATGCTCGACACCATCCGCGAGTTCGCCCAGGACGACCTGCGCCTCGCCGGCTACGAGCGCGACGCCCGCGAGGCCCACGCCCGCTGGATCCTCGCCGAAACCGCCGCCGCCGCCCCCCGCTTCTCCGGCCCCGAGGCCGACGACTGGCTCGATCGCCTCGCCCTCGAACGGCCCAACGTCCGTGACGCCGTCGACTGGGCCAGCGGCGCCTCCCCCGCCATGCGCGACCTCGCCGTCCGTCTCTGCGCCGCCTTCTGGCCGGTGTGGTGGCGCCGCGGCCACTGGCCCGAGGGGGCCGCCCTCATGGAGCGCGCCCTCGCCGGCCGCGCCGAAGGCGCAGGCGCATCCCCCGGCGATGCCGGCGACGCCGACGATGCCGCCGCCCTGCACGGCCTCGGGGTCCTGCTCGCCGCCAGCGGCGACCGCGCCGCCGCCCGCGAACGGCAACGCCAGGCCGCGGCCCTCGCCGCCGCCGCCGGCGACGACCGCACCGCCGCCCGCGCCCTGCTCGCCGGCGCGGCCCTCGCCGACCAGGCGGGAGCCGCGGACGACGCCCGGGCCGCCCGCCAGGAGGCGCTCGCCCACGCCCGCCGCGCCGAGGACGTTCACCTCATCGCCGAGGCCCGCGCCGCCATCGAGCGGTAGCCCGGGGCTTCATCCCGGGCGCCCCACTCCCGACGCCACACGCTCCGTGCCGCGCCGTCGCGGATCGGCGCCGTGGTACGGTTGCGCCGGGCATTCCATCCGGCGGGCGGGCCGGCGGCGCAGGGAGTACGCGCAATCATGCAGGTGACACGGGTCGCGCTGGTGCAGGCGGGAATCGGCACGGTGGGCGGCGAGGTGATCGGCCAGGCGCTCGCCAATCGCGCGCTCTGGCGCGACCGCTACGGGCTGGATGTGCAGGTCGCCGCCATCGCCAGCCGCGACGGCGCGCTGGCCGGGGAACCCGGGCGCGAACTCCCGGACGCGGCGCTCCACGCCGCCGTCGAGGCCCGCCGCCGCGGCGCCGGGCTGCGCGAGGCGGCAGGCAGCCACCCGCTGGTTCCCGTCGCGGACGCCGTTTCCCGGCTGGCAGGCGACGGCCTGACCATCGTGCTCGACGCCGCCGCGGGCGAGGCCACCGCCCCCCTGCTGGCGGGCGCGCTGGCCGCGGGCGCCGGCGCGGTGCTTTCCAACAAGGCCCCGCTGGCGCTTCCGCTCGCCGACCCCGCGGCCGCCAGCCTCTGGGCCGCCGCCGGGCCGCGCGGCCGGATGCGCTACGAGGCCACCTGCGGCGCGGGCTTGCCGGTCATCTCCACCCTGCAGACGCTGCTCGCCACCGGCGACGAGGTGATCGAGATCCAGGGCGCGCTCTCCGGCACCCTCGGCGCCATCTTCTCGATGGTGGCCGCCGGGCAGTCCTTCTCGGCGGCGGTCCGCAAGGCGAAGGACCTCGGCTATACCGAACCTGACCCGCGCGACGACCTCTCCGGGCTCGATGTCGCCCGCAAGGCGCTGATCCTGGCGCGGACGATGGGCAGGCGGGCCGATCTGGCCGACATCGCCGTCGAGAGCCTCGTCCCGGCGCACCTCGCCGCGGTCCCGGTGCCGGAGTTCCTCGCGCGCGCCGCCGACCTCGACGACGCGATCGAAGCCCGCGCGGCGGCGGCGGCGCGGCAGGGCGCCGCCCTGAAGTACGTCGCCACCGTGCCCGCCGCCGGCCCGATTTCGGTCGGGTTGCGCGAAACGCCGAAGAGCGGCGTGCTCGGCGCGCTCCAGGGACCGGAGAACATCGTCTCCTTCCGCACCGCCCGCTACGACGCCTACCCGCTGACGGTGGCGGGTCCCGGCGCGGGCGCCGCCGTCACCGCCGCGGGCATGCTCGGCGACGCGCTGGCGCTGGCGGCGGCGATGGCGATAGCCATGCCCACGGCGCGGTAGGCCGGCCGCGGTCCCGCAGCCCCGGCGAACCGGCCCCGGCTACCCGCGCCGCCCCGCCCGCGGGTCCAGGGCGTCCCGCAGGCCGTCGCCGATGAAGTTGAAGCTGGCCACCGTCAGCGTGATCAGCAGACCGGGAAAGAGGGCGACCCAGGGCGCGTCGCGGAAGTAGTTCTGCGCGTTGTTCAGCATGTTGCCCCAACTCGCCGCGGGCGGCTGGATGCCGTACCCGAGGTAGGAGATGTAGGACTCCGAGAGCACCGCGTTGGCGATGTTCAGCGTGGCCGCCACCATGATCGGGCCGAGCGAGTTCGGCAGGAGGTGCCGCGAGATCAGCCACGGGCTGGTTGCGCCGAGGGCGCGCCCGGCCTGCACGTAGTCCGCCTCGCGCAGGGTGAGCGTCTGGTTGCGGAGGATGCGCGCCAGTTCCATCCACGACGTGAGCCCGATGATCAGCGTGATCGACAGCAGCGACGCCCCGACGAACGACGCCAGCACCAGCAGCAGGAAGACCGTCGGGAAGGAGAGCAGGGCGTCGGTGAAGCGCATCAGCACCGCGTCCACGGCGCCGCCGTAGTAGCCCGCCGCGAGTCCGACCACGGTCCCCACGATCACCGTCACCACCATCGCCGCGAAGCCGACCAGCAGCGAGATGCGGCCGGCGTACAGCAGCCGCGAGAGCATGTCCCGCCCGACCTCGTCCGCGCCGAGGGGGTAGCCAGCGGTCATCGGCGGCGCGAACTTGTCCAGAATCGAGATCTGGAGCGGGTCCTTCGGGGCCAGCGCGGGCGCGAACACCGCCGAGAGGATCAGCAGCACCGAGATGACCAGCCCCGCCGCCGCCAGCCGGTGCCGGAAGAAGCGGCGCGCCGCGATGCGCCACGGGCCGTCCACCCGCGCGGAGCGGGCCTCCGGGTCGAACGCGGCAAGGCTGGCCGGGTTGGCGGCGGCGGACGGCATCTCGGCTCCTCCCTACCGCATCCGGATGCGCGGGTCGATCAGCACGATCACCAGGTCCGCCAGCAGGTTGCCGAGCAGCACCAGGATCGCGGTGGCCACCAGCACGCCCATCATCACCGGGTAGTCCCGGTAGCCGAGGGAATCGACGAACAGGCGGCCCATGCCGGGCCAGGTGAAAACGCTCTCGGTGACCAGGGCGCCGCCGAAGAGCAGCGGAATCTGCAGGCCGGCGAGGGTCACGAGCGGGGCGATGGCGTTGCGGAAGGCGTGGCCCCAGATGACCGGCCGCTCTGCTATCCCCTTGGCCCGGGCGGTCCGCACGTAGTCCTGGTTCACGGTCTCCAGCATGGCGGCGCGGGTGTAGCGGCTCCAGCCCGCGACCAGCACCAGCCCGAGCACCAGCGCCGGGGCGACGAGGTGATTGAGCCGGTCCGCGAGCGAGAAGGGCGCGCCGAGCGTGGACCGCCCGCCGGAAGGGATCCAGTCCAGTTTCTCGGCGAAGATGTAGATCACCATCAGGCCGAACCAGAAGGTGGGCACCGACAGGGCCACCATCGCGCCGATGGTGGAGAGATAGTCGAAGGCGGAATGGGGCCGGAGCGCCCCGAGCACGCCGATGGAAACGCCGACCACGATGGCGAACACAAGCGCGGTCCCGGCGAGTTCGAGCGTGGCCGGCACCCGGTCGGCGATGACGTCGAGGACCGGCCGGCTGTCGCGGTAGGAGCGGCCCCAGTCGCCCTTGAGCACGCCGCCCGCCCACTTCACGTACTGCACCGGGATCGGCTGATCGAGCCCGAAGGAGGCCCGGATGCGGGCGATGTCCTCGGCGCGGATGGTGGGGCTCAGGGTGTAGACGGCCTCGGGGCCACCCGGCGCGAGGCGCATCAGCCCGAAGGCGATGGCCGTGACCAGCACCAGCAACACCGCGCTCTGGACGATTCGCCGGATCAGGTAGGCGGTCATGGGGTCGGGCCTTCATCCGCGGCGCGGCCGGTGGCGGACGGCGCGGGAACGGGACGGAACGCCCCGCCGCGCGGGCGGGGCGTCCCATCCGGTCCGGAGAGGCCTACGCCTCCCAGTACCACTCGTAGGCGTTCCACATGTTGCTCGGAACGAAGGCGTTCTGCTTGTAGTTGGTCATGCCGGCCTTGCTGCCCTCGACGAAAACGTACTGGAAGATGGGCAGGTAAGCGAGGTCGTCGCGGAGGATCTGCTGGACCTCCTTGTAGATCTCGGCACGCTTGGCCTGGTCGAGTTCCTTGACCCCGGCCGCCAGCAGTTCATCGACCTTCGGGTTCTCGTACTGCATGGTGTTCTGGCCGGCGCCGCCCTTGGCCGGGATGTAGGCCGAGCCGAAGCGGCTGATCGCGTCCGGGTCCGGCGGGTTGTTCCAGCCGACCATCACCGAGTCGTACTCGGACTTGTTGAAGTAGTCGCCCCAGATCACGGCGGCGGGCATGTTGTTGATCTGCATGTCCACGCCGATCTCTTTCCAGGTCTGCTGCAGGTACTGCTGCGCGTGCTCGCGGAACTTGTTGCCGGCGGTGGTGGAGTTGGTGAAGGAGAGTTTGACCCCGTCCTTCTCGCGGATGCCGTCCGCGCCCGGCGCCCAGCCCGCCTCGTCCAGGATCTTCTTCGCGCCCTCGATGTCGAAAGCGTGCGGCGCGAGGTCGCCGTTGTACGCCCACGACTTGTCGGCCAGGTAGGACTGCGTCGGCGTGTGCACGCCGTAGTAGACCTTGCCGATGATGTTGTCCTTGTCCATCCCGGCGTAGAGCGCCTGCCGCACGGCGAGGTCCTGGAAAACCGGCTTGCCGAAGTTCATGTAGATGAACTCGACGAACGCCGTCGCGCCCTTGTTGATGACCTTGCCTTCCAGCGTCTCCGCCTCGGCCACGTTGTCCGCGGTGATGCCCTGGATGCCGGTGACGTCGACTTCCCCGGTCTTGAACTGGGTGAAGAGCATCGTCAGGTCCGGCACGTACTTCACGATGATCGCGTCGAGGTAGGGTCCCGGACCGTGGTAGGTGGGGTTCGCTTTCAGCATGATGTACTCGCCGGCCTTCCGCTCGGCCATCGTGAACGGGCCGGAGCCGATCGGCGAGACCGAGGTGAAGTCGTTGGTGTTGGGATCCTCGACGCCCTCGAGAATGTGCTTCGGCACGATGTAGGTATCGGCCCAGGTGTACAGGAACGGGGCGTAGTTTTCCTTGATGGTCATCGTGATCGTCGCCGCGTCCGGGGCCGAGATCTCGGTGATCTGGTCATGGCCGACGCGGGTCCCCGGCACGAAATCCGGGTTCATGATCATCTCGTGGCTGAACAGCACGTCCGCCGAGGTCAGCGGCGTGCCGTCGGAGAACTTCGCGTCATCGCGGATCCTGAACGTGTAGGTGAGCCCGTCGGCGGAGATGCCGCCGTTCTCGACCGTCGGCACCTCGGTCGCCAGGTTCGGCAACAGGTTGCCGGTCTGGTCCACCCGCCACAGGCTGTCGAAGATCGCGTACTGCAGCCCGCGGTCCACCTCGAGCGTGGACGTCAGCGGGTTGAACACCGTCGGCTCCTGCGAGAGCCCGACGATCACCTGCCCGCCCTTCGGCGGGTCCTGCCGCAGCGGGGCGGCGGCGGCGGCCGGAACCCGGCTCGTCATCGCCTCGGCCATCGGCGCGGCGAACCCGGCCGCCACCGCCGCCGCCACGAACGAGCGGCGGCTCAGTTTTCCGTTGCGCACGCGCTCCGCGGCGCGCATCACGTCGTCGTTGTGCCGGAACATCCCTTTCCTCCTCGACGCTCTCGTCGGTCGATGACCCTGCCCCGCGGCGGTGCGCTCCTACCGGAAGACATCCAGCAGGCTGTCGCCATACTCGTGCTCGCCGGCGAAGAACGCTCCCTCGGCGATGCGGGAGGCCCGGAACGGCCGCAGGTCGACCGTGTCCGATGCGCCCTCGGCGATCAGCGCGGCCATGTTGGCGCCGATCCCCGGGGCCGTCTTGAAGTTGGTGCCGCTGTCGCCCAGGATGCCGTACAGCCCGGCGTAGGGCTCCAGTTGCCCGAGGATGGCGTGGCCGTCCGGGCTCATCGTGATGATGCCGCCCCAGCCGCCGCGCATGAAGGCGTTGGCCAGCGCGGGCCGCCGCTTCGCGCAGCGCCGCTGGGCGTCGACCAGGTACTCCTGCTCCACGCCCTCGGCGTAGAGATCGGGGTTCACGTCCAGTTGGTCGCGGCCGATGCCGCAGAGGGTGGCGTAGTCGCCCTCGGGCCGCAGCCAGGTGTTGTTCAGCCCGTCGATGAGCACCGGGTGGGTCGGCTGGTCGTCCGCCGTGCGCCGCATGATCGTGATCTGCACCCGGTTCGTGCGCAGCCCGTAGTCGAGCCCGAGCGGGTTCAGCAGGGCGTTGGCCCAGGCCCCGGCGGCCACCACGGCCTTGCCGGTGGCGATGGTGCCGAGCGCGGTCGTCACCCCGGTCACCCGCTCGCCCCGGGTCTCGATGCCGGTGGCGGCCACCCCCTCGTGAATCCGCGCGCCGAGGCTGGCGGCGGCCTTGGCGAAGGAGTGGGTGGTGGCGACCGGATCGGCGTACCCCGATTCCGGCTCCCATGCCGCGACGTCGAAGTCGCCGGTGAAGCAGCCGGGGTCGATCGCCGCCACCTCGGAGGCGGTGACGAGGTCGGTGTTGACCCCCACCTCCTTCAGCATGGCGATGTTGGCGCGCAGGCGGTCCGCGAAGCGGTTCGGCACGATGCGGATCATCCCGCACTCGGTGTAGACCGGGTCGCCGGGGCCGACCACGTCGCCCCAGTGCTTGAAGTAGGGCATCGATTGCCACGCCAGCGCCGCGTCGTAGCGGTCGGTGTAGTGCATCCGCACCAGCGCGCCGGACTTGCCGCTTGCGCCAGCGGCCAGCGCGCCTTTCTCGAGCAGGATCACGCTCATCCCGCGCTTCGCGAGATGCCAGGCGAGGCTGGTTCCGTTCACCCCGCCGCCGATGACCACGACATCCGCCGAAAGGGACATGCCGCACCCCTTTGCCGTCAGGCTTCCGCAAACCTTTCCCGCCGGGTCTCCGGACCGCTGGCGCCGGGCCGCCAGCGTTTCCCCGGTCGATTGCCGGTCATGGTACGGCCATACGCCGGTTTGTCAATCGGAATCATGCTCAAACCGCCAGCACCTCCCGCCCGATGGCGAGGATCGGCATCGGCCGCGCCGCGGGGTTCTCCCCCAGTTCCACCAGCGCCTCGCCCACGGCGGGCGCGAACTTGAAGCCGTGCCCGGAGAACCCGCCGCCGATCACCACGTTCGGCTGCCCCGGCATCCGGTCCACGATGAAATGCGCGTCCGGCGTCATCGCGTACATGCAGACCGCGGACCGCGTGACCGTGCGGCGGACCTTCGGGAAAATGGCCGTGATCTCGTCGATCAGGTAGGCGGCTTCCTCCTCGGTGGTCGTGCGGTCGATGGTGTCGGGATCGGTCGTCTCGCCGCCGAGGTGGTCGGCGCACTTCAGCCCGAACTCGTCGATCACCGGGAAGCCGTAGAACCCGCCCCGCGCCGTCCCCGCCGCCCAGACGGGGAAGCGCGATGGATCGAAGGCGGCATCGTCCGCCGTCTCGAGCCACCAGAGGGTCTTGCGGCGGACGTGCAGCGGCAACCCGAGGCGCGCCAGCGTCTTCGCCACCCACGGACCCGCGGTGATGTAGAGGCGGTCGGCGGTGAAGCGGCCCGCGTCGCTCTCCACCCACACGCCGCCATCGGTCGCGCCCCAGTCATGGACCGCCTCGTGGGCGCGCAACTGGACGCCGTTGGCCGTCGCGCCGGCCATCATCGCCCGCAGCGCAGGCACGGTTCGCAGGAATCCGGCGACCGGGCTGTACATCGCCGTCCAGTCGTCGGGGACGGCGATCTCCGGCCAGCGGGCGCGGATTTCGGCGGGCGCCAGCACCTCGTGGGGAATGTCGTACTCGATCGCGCAGGCGATCGAGTCGCCCGGGCCGTCCACCCCCGGCGCGGCCATCTCGATGATGCCGCAGCGCTCCAGGATCTTCTTCCCGCTCTCGGCCTCCAGGTCCATCCACAACGCGTCGGCCCGCCGCACCAGCGGCACGTAGTCGGGCGACTCCCAATAGGCGTGCCGGAAGACCCGCGTATCGCCGCTGTGCGCGCCGCGGTCGTGGACATGCTGGAACTGCTCGAACACGATGGCCGAGCGCCCGCGCTTGCCCAGTTCCCAGGCCGCGGCGCTGCCCATCGTTCCCCCGCCGAGCACGATGGCGTCGACGTGCGGGTGCGAATGCGCGCTCATCCCGTTCCTCCCTTTTCTGCCCGGCATCCGGCGCGGCGCGGACCGGCGGTCCATCTGCCGGCGCTGATGCGGTCGCTCCCGCCCGGAACGATAGCACCGCCCGCCGGGGCGCGAAACGGCCGGTTGCGCGCCCCGGAGCGGCGGTTCGCGGCGCGGGAGCGCGGCCATCCGGCGGGAACCGGGCTACGATTCCCAGGATGCCCAACCGCCCGGCCGCGCCGCTCGGCGCTGCCGCCGGCCGGGTTCCGCGCCCGAGGGAGCCTCCCGATGATCGTGACCCCGCTCTGCGCCCTGCTCGGCATCGAGCGCCCCATCCTCAACGCCTCCATGGCGGGAACCGCCACCGGCCGCCTCGCCGCCGCCGTCTCCGCCGCGGGCGGCTTCGGCATGATCGGCGGCACCAACCCCGACGGCGCGCCCTGGCTGCGCGAGCAGATCCGCATCGCCCGCTCGCTCACCTCCCGCCCCTTCGGCGTCGGCTTTATCTCCGCCTTCCCCGACACGGAGGACCTCGTCCGCGTCGCCCTGGAGGAAGGGGTGGCGGCGATCAACCACTCCTTCGTGGATCCCGCCCCGTCGTGGATCGCGCCCATCCACGCCGCAGGCGCGAAGGCCTTCGTCCAGGTGCAGACGCGGGAGCGGGCCATCGCCGCCGCGCGCGCCGGGGCGGACGTCATCATCGCGCAGGGCAGCGAGGCGGGCGGCCACGCCGGGGCCATCGGCACGTTCGCCCTGCTGCCGGCCATCGTCGACGCCGTGGGGCAGGTCCCGGTGGTCGCGGCGGGCGGCATCGCGGACGGCCGGGGTCTGGCGGCGGCATTGCTGCTGGGCGCGCAGGGGGCGTGGCTGGGCACCCGCTTCGTCGCCGCCGGGGAGTGGGGCGGCCCCGCGTGGGAGCAGGCGGCGGTGCTGGCCGCAGGCGCGGACGACACCATCCAGACCCGCCTCTACGACATCCTCGCCGAGCGCCCCTTCCCGCCCGAGAACCCGGACCGCATGGTCCGCAACCCCCTGATCGAGCGCTGGCAGGGCCGCGAGGCCGAGATCCCCGCCCACCGCGCCGCCCTGCTGGCCGAGGTCGCCGCCGCCGGCGAGCGTCAGGACCTCGCGGCGGGCGTCAGCGCCGGCGTCTCGTCCGGGCTGATCCGGTCCGCGCTGCCCGCCGGGGAGATCGTCCACGCCATCGCCGCCGACGCCGAAGCCCTGCTCCGCGACCGCTCCGCCGCGCTGCTGCGGTAGGGGAGCCGGCAAGTAGCCCCTCGCCCTCGCACACGGCGGGAGGTTTGGGGCGCGCGGACCGTAGCGGAATCCGCCGGCCCCGACCCCGTGCAATGCGCTTCCGGCCCCCGGAAACGCCGCCTTCCGCCCCGAAGCGACGAGAAGCCCCTCTCCCATGCACAGGGAGAGGGGTTTGGGGTGAGGGCAGATGGCCGCACCGGGCCGGAAAATCCGGCCTGTCCGGGCATGAGGTGCGGTGCGGTGAGGGCGCGCGGCCGAACCGGACACCCGATACCGCCCGGGAACAGGAGGCCGGCACGGACTGCCGCTACCCCGGCGCCGGCGATCGCCCCCTCGTCAGACCTCGATCACCGTCTTGATCCCGTCCGCTTCCCGCTCGGTGATCTGCTGCCACGCGCCGAGCCCCGGCAGCCGGCGGGTGATCATCCGCCCGGTCAGCCCCGGCCACAGCCCCTCGAACCGCGCCAGATCCTCCACCCCCATCTCGAAGTGGATCTTCGACGAGTTCACGCTGCCCACCATCACCTTGTTGCCCAGCACGAACTCCCGGTTGATGAGGTCCAGCGGGATCGGCGTCGTCGCCTCGCCGCCGGTGATGCTCAACAGCACCAGCACCCCGTTGTTGCCCAGCACGCGGGTGGCGTCGAACGCCAGCGTCGCGTTGCCGCTGCACTCGAAGATGAGGTCGATCGGCGGCAGTTCCGCCGCGATCTCCGGCAACGCCCGCTCCCGGATCGACACGTACCGGCCGCCCGCTGCCTCGATGATCTCCGACGGCGCGTTCGGCGCGTGGCGGCGGGCCACCGTCACCACCTCCATGCCGCGGGAGCGGAGCAGCAGCGTGCCCAGCAGGCCGATTGGCCCGGCCCCCAGCACCAGCGCGGTCCGCGGCTGCCACGAATCGATCCGCCGCTGGATGGCCGTCGCCTGCTGCAGCGCCTTTTCCACCACCGAGAGCGGCTCGGTCAGGATGCCGACCGGCTCCAGCGCGGCCGGCACCGCGATCAGCCGCTCCGGCCGCTCCACGAAGTGCTCGGTCATGAAGCCGTGCAGCCCGATGATCCCGTGCTCGGTGTAGGCGAGGTCGGCGCAGAAATCGCCCTGCCCGGACTGGCACGGGGCGCAGCCGCCGGGGCGCCGCACCGTGGTCGTCACATACGTGCCCGGCGCCATCGCGGACCCCGCGCCCGGCCCCGCGGCCTCCACCACCCCGAACACCTCATGCCCGAGCACCAGTGCCTCGGACCCCGAGGGCGCCGTCCCGAACTTGGCCTCGATGATCTCCATGTCGGTGCCGCACACCCCGACCCGGAGCACCTTCACCAGCACCTCGCCGGGGCCGGGCTCCGGGCGCGGCAGCGTCGTCGGGTGCAGGCTGTGCGGCGTTCCCGGCCGCACCGCGACGGCCGGCATCATCTCGGGCATGCAGCGCCTCCGTGGGGGCTTATGGGCTTGTGGGCTTGTGGGCTTGTGGGCTTGTGGGCTTGTGGGCTTGTGGGCTTGTGGGCTTGTGGGCTTGTAGGAGCAGGAG
>JBJTKE010000735.1:0-1202 GCA_046096285.1 Chloroflexota bacterium | reverse complement strand
CCCTCCCCTCGTCGCCGCACCTGCGACCGCGGAAATCGAGGCTCACCGAGGAACCACAGGATGGCTGAATTCCTGATCCGCCGACTCCTCTGGATGATCCCGGTGATCATCGCCGTCGCGGCGGTCACGTTCTTCCTGATGTACCGGGCGCCCGGCGGCCCCTGGGACCGCGAGAAGCCCCTGCCCACCGCCGTGCAGGCCACGCTGGACGCGAAGTTCGGGCTTGACAAGCCCCTGTGGGTCAACCCGGACGAGTTCGGCGAGCGGTGGAACGCGGGCGAGCGCAGCCCCTTCCTGCTTGGCCAGGGCTTCTTCGACTCGCGCTTTCTCTCCTACATGAGCAACGTCTTCCGTGGCGACCTTGGGCCCTCCTACGCCTCCAAGGGCGCGGAGAGCGTGCAGGAGGTCATCGCCCGGAAGTTTCCGGTCTCCCTCAAGATCGGCATCGTCGCGCTGGTCTTCGCCGTGGTCGTGGGCGTGCCGCTGGGAGTGATGGGAGCGCTCTACCAGAACTCGTGGATCGATTACACGACGCGGGTGATCTCGACCTTCGGGGTCGCGGTGCCGAGCTTCATCAGCGGGTTGCTGATCCTGCTCTTCCTGACGCGCCGGATGGGCTATTCCCCCATGCGCGACCCGAGCGAGTGGAAAGGGTTCGGTGTGGCGTTCCTGCTGCCCGGAATCATTCTCGGGCTCGGCACCATGTCCTACATGGCCCGGCTCACCCGGTCGAGCATGATCGAGGTCAAGCGGCAGGATTTCGTCCGCACCGCCCGCGCCAAGGGCCTGACCGACCCGATGGTGATCAACCGCCACATCATCCGGAACGCGCTGATCCCGGTGGTCACCGTGCTCGGGCCAGCCGCCGCCGATCTGGTGACCGGCTCCATCATCATCGAGAACATCTACGGCGCGCCGGGGCTCGGCGAGGAGTTCGTCAGCTCGATCGCCAAACGGGATTACTCCGTGATCATGGGCACGGCCATCTTCTATGCCCTGCTGGTCGCCGCCGCCAACGTGCTGGTCGACATCACCTATGGTCTTGTCGACCCCCGCATCCGGCTGGGCAAGTAGGCGATGGCAACCTTGGCAACCGGCGGGCCAGAACCCGGGCAGACCGGACTGGCGGGCGCCCAGCCAAACCGGAGGAACGCGACCCGCTCGCTGTGGGTCGACGCCTGGCGGCGGTTCCGCCGCAACAA
>JBJTKE010000734.1:0-2395 GCA_046096285.1 Chloroflexota bacterium | reverse complement strand
GGGCGGGCGCGGGCTTCCGCGCGGAGGCCGCGAATCGGCGAAGATGAACCGGGGCGGTCACCCCGGCGCAGCGCTCCGGATGGCCGAACCCGCGGTCCTGCCGCCGGACGGCGTCCTCGCGGGCTGGACGTTCGACGTCCGGCTGCGGCTGCTCGGGCTGGCCCCGTCGTGGCGCGAGGATGACGATGCCGACGGGTTCGGGATCGTGGAGCAGGTGGCGACGCTGGCGGAGCCCGGCGGCGGCGCGCGCATGACCTGGCGATTCGGCCCCAACGCCGGGACGCTGGAGATCGAGGGCGAGGTGCGCGGGGGACCCGCGCTCGGCCAGATCGGCCTGCCGACCGGGTTCGTGCCGCTGGAGGAAATCGTCCGCGTCCTGATCGAGGGGTTCGGCGTTCCGCCGCGGGTGGAGGATTGGCGGGTCCGCCTCGGGCTCGATGACGGATGAGGACCCGCGGCATGCGACAATCCGGCCCCGGAACCAGCCGATTCGTCCCGCCGGAGTGCTGCTGATGGCCGACCGACCGCTCCCGCCCCTGCAGTTCGGGATCGTCCGCAACCAGAACCTGCCGCTGCCGGACCTGCAGCGCCACTGGGCCTTTTTCGAGGAGGCCGGGTTCGATTCGCTGTGGCACGCCGACCACTACATGCGGCCCAGCGTGCCGGATCACCCGATGATCGAGGGGTGGACGACGCTGGCCCACCTGGCGACGATCACGAGCCGGGTGCGGATCGGTCTTCTCGTCAACTGCAACACCTTCCGGCATCCGCCGCTGGTGGCGAAGATGGCGGTCACGGTCGACCACATCTCGAAGGGCAGGCTCGAACTCGGGCTGGGCACCGGATGGTGGGAACCGGAGCACGTCGCCTACGGCGTGCCGTGGCCGGAGAAGAAGGAACTGGTGGACCGGTTCGAGGAGTCGACCGACCTCATCTGCGGGCTGCTGGCGAACGAGCGCTACACCTACGAGGGCCGCTACTACCAGGTGCACGATGCGCTGTTCCGGCCGGGGCCATACGGGACGAAGATCCCGGTCACCCTCGGGGCGCACGGGCCGCGGATGCTGGGCATCGTGGCCCGCCACGCGGACCGCTGGAACTCCTACGGGAAAGTCGAGGAGATCCGCGAGCGCAGCGCGCGGCTGGACGAGGCCTGCCTGAAGATCGGGCGCGATCCGGGGGAGATCCTGCGCTCGATCTACGGCTGGACGCTGGCGCTGGGAGTGGATCCGTGGTCGTCCACCGAGGCGTTCCGGGACATGGTGGGACGGTACACGGAGGTTGGCATCCGGGAGTTCCTGGTGGAAGCGCCGCACGAGCACCAGTTCGAGGTGACCGAGCGAATCGCGCGTGAGGTCATCCCGACGCTCCGTTGAGCCTACCCGGAACAGGTGAACTACAGCATCGCGGGATTGTCTGGCGCATGGCGCGAATGCGTTGCTGCGTTGGGCTGGCTGTTGGTGCTGCGCCGGGTCCGCCGGTCCCCCGCGGCGAAGCCTGATCCCGTGCGGTTCTGTAGACGGCCGCGGGCCGCCGGGGTGAACCGGCGACCCGCGGAAAACGGAGACCGCGTCGCTAGAAGGTGCAGTTCACGGCCTCGGTCCAGGTCGTACCGGAGTCCGTGGTGAAGACGCACTGCGGCGTCGGCGTGTTGCCCGTGACGCGGGTTCCCGCGCCATTGACGACAAACGCGCCGCTGGGAGCGAAGTTGTAGTAGGCCGCGATGCCGCCGCCGTGCGGGTTGGGGCCGCCAGCTGCCGAGTTGCCGGAAACGGTCGTTGTGCCGTCAAGGGTGAGGGTGGCGGTTTCGGTGTTGGTGATCATGAAGATTGCGCCGCCGTAGGAGTCGACGGAGTTGCCGGTAATGGTGCAGTCGGTCACGGTCACGTTGGACTGGTATTCGACCGAGATTGCGCCGCCGTTTCCGGCGGTGTTGCCGGTGAAGGTGCAGCCGGTGATGGTGGCCGTCGAGCCGTCGACCTGGATCGCGCCGCCGTAGTTGTTGTCGGAGTTGTTGGTGAAAGTGCAGTCGGTGAAGGTGCCCGTGGTTTCGTTGTTGAGATAGACCGCGCCGCCGCCGCCGCCTCCGACGTTGCCGGTGAAGGTGCAGCCGGTGAGGGTCAGGCTGCATTCGGAGTCCGTGTAGATTGCGCCGCCGTAGGTGTACCCGGTGAGGTTCTCGAAAGTGCAGCCGGTCAGGTTCGCCACGGCGTTGTACTTGAGCACCAGCCCGCCGTAGGAGTCGCCGGAGAAGTCGTGGATGGTCAGGTTGGTGCCGATGAGGGTCGGCGACGTCTGGGAGTCCCCCTCGAAGTAGATGAGTTCGTACTGGGAGGACGACGAGGTGATGTCGAGATTCTTGAGGGTGACGGTGTAATTGACGCTGGAAGCGTAG
>JBJTKE010000733.1:0-31897 GCA_046096285.1 Chloroflexota bacterium | reverse complement strand
GCGTCGACACGCCCCGGGGCGCGGTTGCCGCGCCGGTCGTCGTCGATGCCGCCGGAGCGTGGGCTCGCTCCCTTGCGGGTGGCTGCGGGTCGCAGGCGCCGGTCGTCGATGTGCGTCACCAGTTCGCCATCAGCGCGCCGGTCGCCGGGATCGAGGCGGGAATGCCGATCACCCGCATCATCGACGCGTCCGCCTACGCGCGGCCCTGGGCGGGCGGCATCATGTATGGGAGTTTCGAGGCTGCGCCGGTCGCGCTCGACCCCGGCGAAGGCGCCTGGGGCATCGGCGACCTCGAACTCGACGCCGCCGTGCCATCCGCGGCGGGCGCCAGCATCGCCCCGCAGATCCCGGCGATCCGCGGCGCCCGGGTGGCCGAGGTGCGCGGCGGCCTCCTGACCATGACGCCGGACGCCCGGTTCCTCGCCGGACCATCCCCTGACGTCGCCGGGCTCTGGATCAACACCGGTTGCAACGGCAGCGGCTTCTCCTTCGCCCCGGCAATCGGCGAAGCCCTGGCGAGCTGGATTCTCGCCGGGGAGCCTACCACCGACATGGCGGCGTTCGACCCGCGCCGCTTTGCCGGCCGCTCGTTCCGCGCCGACGACCTGCGCCGGGCGGGCCTCTGGCAATACGCCAACTACTACACCCCGCCGGACGTCGCCGCGGCGAGCGGCATCTCCGGGGTCGACGCCGCCGGCTAGCACCGGCCCCCGCGCTCGACCGCCGACCGCGTGCCCGCCGCGACCCGACCGGCTAGCACTCGATGGCCTCGACGGGCAACCGCTCGCCCAGCAACCGGGCGGCCACGGGCGCGACCGACGCAGGGTCGCCCGTCGTGCACAGGCGAAGCGACCCGGGCGACCCACCGCCCCGGTCTCCGGCGGCATCGCCAAGCAGGTCCCGCACCCGCCTCCCGATGGCAAGCCCGGAGTCGATCACCGCGACGCCCGGCCCGGCGACGGCGGCCACCGCCCCCCGCAGGAACGGGTAGTGGGTGCACCCGAGCACGATGGCGTCCGTGCCCGCGGCCAGCGGCGCGGCGAGCAACGCCCGGATGGCCCGCTCCGGCTCCTCCCCGCCGGTGACGCCGGATTCGACCAGTTCGACCAGGCCGGGGGCCGCCACGATCAGCGTGCGGACTCCGGCTGCGTGATCCCGCGTCAGGCCGGCGAGATAGGCGGATCCCGCGGTCGCCGGGGTGGCGAGCACCGCAATCACCCCGGTTCGCGTCATCCGGGCCGCGGGCTTGACTGCTGGCACCACCCCGACCACCGCACGCCCGGGGTGGGCCTCGCGCACCGCCGTCAGCGCGAGCGCACTGGCGGTGTTGCAGGCAATCACCGCGATGTCGGCGCCCCGCTCCGCCAGCCATCCCGTGAGGGCGAGCGCGCGGGCCACGATGGCGGCCTCGGCCCGGCCGCCGTAGGGGCAGTGGGCGTGGTCCCCGACGTAGAGCAGGTCGGCGTGGGGCGCCGCGGCGCGCACGGTCATGGCGACGCTCAGTCCTCCCCAGCCAGAGTCGAACAACCCGATGACGGGAGCAGGCCCGCCCCCGTCATCGGCCCCGTGGGTTGTGCCGGTCATGCCGGTCATGCCGCTTCCTGTCGATCCCGCCGCCCGGTCCCGCGCGTGCGGCGGCCGTCGGGTATCCTGCCGGTCGAAGGGTACGCTGGTCATCCAGCTCCTCGCGGCATACCGGGAGCGATTCATGGCATCCGAAAGGTTTCTCGTCACCGGCGCGTTCGGCTGCATCGGCGCGTGGACGGTCAAGCGACTGGTCGACCAGGGCGTGCCGGTCGTCACCTACGACCTGCCCGGGCGCCCGGCTCGCCTCGAACTGATCATGGAACCCGACGACATCGCCCGGATCGACATCGTGTCCGGCGACATCACCGATGCCGCCAGTTTCGAGCGCGTCGTGGTGGAGAAGGGGATCACCAATATCGTCCATCTTGCCGCGTTGCAGGTGCCGTTCGTCCGCGCCAATCCGATCCTCGGGGCGCAGGTCAACGTCGTCGGCTCCGCGGTCGTTTTCGAAACGGCGAAGAAGCATGCCGCCCAGGTGAACGGGGTCGCCTACGCGAGTTCGATCGCCATCTACGGGCCCGCCGACATGTATGCGCGCGGCGCGCTCCCGCATGACGCCCCCCACCACCCGGTCACGCTCTACGGCGTGACGAAAGAGGCCAACGAGCAGTGGGCGCGCATCTATTGGCAGGACCACCAACTTCCCAGCATCGGGCTGCGCCCCTTCTTCGTGTACGGGCCAGGACGCGATCAGGGCGTCAGTTCAACGCCCACCAAGGCGATGGTCGCCGCCGCCGCGGGGCGTCCCTACCACGTTTCCTTCGGCGGCACCGCCCTCTACCAGCACGCGGATGATGTCGCCGCCGCATTCATCCAGGCGTCGCGCGCCATGCCAGGCGGCTGCGAGGTCTACAACCTCGGCGGCACCGACGCCACGGTGGAGGAGATCGTCGGCCACATCAACCGGATCGCGCCGGAGATGGCAGGCAAGATCACCTGCGAGACGGCCCCGCTGTTCACGCCGGACAGCGTGGACGGGTCGGAACTCGAGAAGGTGATCGGCCCGGTGCGCTGGCGAACCATCGAGCAAGGGGTGCGCGACACGATGGAGCACGTCCGGCAGGCGGTGGCGGCTGGCCGCATCGACCTCGACCGGGCGATCAACTGACCTCCCCGGGGAGCGGCCCATGATCAGGATCCTGAGAAATCTGCTCGCCGGATCGCGGTTCTTCGTGATGCTGGCGGTGATCGGTTCGTTCCTGTCAGCGGTGGCGCTGACCGTCTACGGGCTTGCAGTCGTGATTTACGAGATCTGGGACCGGATGATCACCTTCCGGGACGAAGAACACGCGATGAGCCATCACGCGATCGAGGAAATGGCCGTCGGGTTCCTGTCGATCATCGATATCTTCCTGTTGAGCACGGTGTTCTACATCGTCGCGCTCGGGCTGTACGAGTTGTTCATCGACCACCACCTGCCGCTGCCGCACTGGCTGCAGATCGAGAGCC
The DNA here is from genome assembly GCA_046096285.1 of Chloroflexota bacterium. GTDB lineage: Bacteria > Chloroflexota > Chloroflexia > Thermomicrobiales > UBA6265 > CADCWF01. The sequence goes on along the minus strand of JBJTKE010000733.1, from coordinate 28,861 downwards.
TCGACGAACTCAAGACGCGGGTGATCGGGGTGGTCATCGTCCTGATCGGCGTCAACTTCCTGACCGACTACGTGCCGAACCCGGGCGAGATTTCCATCCTGTGGCTGGGACTCAGCGCCTCGGCCGTCATCCTCGCGCTGGTCGCCTCGACCCGGTTCATGCCCCACTCCGACCGCCCGGTTTCCCACGAAGACCCCGACAACGTCGCCGCGCTGGTCGCGCACATGAACGATCCGGAGAAGCACAAGGGCTGGGGCGAGTCAGGCCCCGGCGCGCCGCTCTGAACCTGCCGCATTCGGCTCGGACCGGCAGCCGGCAAAGCGAACGGCCCGCGCCACCGGGCACGGGCCGTTCATCCTCCGGGTTGCGGCATGCGCCGCCGGTCAGTTCCCCGCCAGCGTGAACGATCCGGCATCCGCGGGCTTTGCGGTCAGTTCCTTGCGGAGCGCCTCGTAGCCCTCGCGGCCCATCAGTGCGTAGGTGGCGTTCTTGCCAGCCTCAACACCGGGCTGGCCGAACGGGTTGACCCCGTAGAGCGCCCCGGCCATGACCGTCTGCAACTGCATCAGGTAGAAGAACTCGCCGACGATCCCCGCGTCGATCTCCGGAACCGAGATCGTGAAGTTGGGCCGCTTGGCCTGCGTGAGCGCCCAGGCCGTCGCCAGGCACTCCCGGTCGAGCAGTTGGCCGAGTTCCGCGCCCTTGAGGTAGGCGAGGTCGGGGATGTTGGCGGGCACGCCGCCGACGTCCACCTGCGCCCGGTAGCGGTCGACCGCGATCAGCGACACCAGCTTGTCGTTAGGGCCTTCGGTGTAGAGCTGAATCTGGGAGTGCTGGTCGATCGCGCCCAGCGCCTTGATCGGCGTCTGGCCGGCGAACACCTCCTGTCCATCCACCGACAGCCGCTTGCCGAGGCTTTCGGCCCAGAGCTGGCGGAACCAGTCGGCGATCCCGAACAGGGCGTCGGCGTAGGGCATCGTGACGAGCATGTTCTTGCCGAGCCGCTGATCGGACAGCACCGCCAGCGCGGCCAGCAGGTAGGCCGGGTTCTCGAACACATCATCCGTGGCGCACCGCGCCCGCATCGCCGCGGCGCCGGCGAGCATTCCCGTGATGTCCACGCCGCAGAAGGCGGCGGGCAGCAGGCCGACCGCGCTCAGCACCGTCTGGCGCCCATCGACGCCGGGCGGAACCGGGAAGGTGCGATAGCCCTCGGCATCCGCCATCTGCCGCAGGAGGCCGTCCTTCGGGTCGGTGGTGGCCACGATCTGCCGGGCAGCCTGCTTCGCGCCTACGGCGGCCTCGAGCGCGTTGCGGGCCACGAGGAAATTGGCCATCGTCTCCGCGGTCTGGCCCGATTTGGTGACGACGTTCACCAGCGTGCGCTTGAGATCGACGACCTCGAGCGTGGCCTTCACCTTTTCCGGATCGGGGTTGTCCAGCACAAACAGGCGCGGGCCGCCGCGCGTTCCCGCCGGCAGCAGGTTTCGGTAGGGATGGCACAGGGCCATGACAGTGGCGATCGCGCCGAGCGACGACCCGCCGATGCCGATCAGCAGGTAATCCGAGTAGGCGTCGCGGTTCGCGGCGGCGAACTGGTCGATCTCGCCGGCCAGCGCGGTGTTGTCCGGCAGGTCCATCCAGCGCTGGGCACCCGCCGCGTGCTCCTGCTCCAGGCGGGCGTGCTCGGCCCGCACCCTGGCCGCCACCCCGTCGAGCATCTCGCGGGACACCCCGTGGTCCGCGCCGACGGCCTGCGCGGTCGCGTTCCGGTAGTCGATCGTCAAGCGGGATCGCATTCGTTTCGTCTCCACCATGCCCGATTCCACCCGGCGCGGTGCGCGCCGCCCAACCGGGAATTGTCGCACGTGGAGCTGCGCGGGCTCATGCCCGCAGGGTGCGGCGGGTGACGCCTCAGTCGTGCTCGGGAACCAAATCGGCCAGCGCCTCGAGCGGGATCAGCCGGACCGGAGGCCGCGCGGTGATCGGGGCGACCTCCTCGATGGGCCTGCCGGTGCGCTCCGCCACCAGCGCCGCCAGCGCGGGAACGCAGTAGGCGCCCTGGCAAACGCCCATCGCGGCTTTCGTCCGCCGCTTCACGTCGTTGACCGTCAGGGCGCCGTCCTCGATCGCCCGCTCAACCGACTCCAGCGTCACCTCGTAGCACCGGCAGATGAAGCAGGGGCCCGCCGCCGCGCTCCGGTCGTCCATGTCGATCATCCTCCCTGTCTCACCGGACCGGCTGCGCATACCGGGCGCGCAAGCCGGCCTGCGACGCCCGCCGGGCGGACAGCCGCTCGACCAGGCGAGCCGAATCACGGTCTGCGGCAACGGTCCCGGCGGCGCCAGCGCCAGCGGCGGCGGCGCCCGCCACCGCGCCCTCGGCAAGGGCAAGCTCGGGCGAGCACGTCCCCGCGGCATCCCCGCACACGAGCAGACCGGCTCGCGCGGTCCGGCCGTAGGCATCGAGCACCGGCGCATAGCCGCCAAGCGCGGCATCGAATCCGAAGGGGACCTCCGCCATCATCGCCAGCGCCGCGTCAGGTTGCCGCCCGGCGCAGACGACCAGGCCGTCCGCTTCGAAGGGCCTGCCGTCGATCTCGACCATTTCGAGCAGCGGGCCGCCGAACGCACGCAGCCGGGCATCCGCACCGGCGCGGGCGACCACCTCCCCGCCAGCGGCGGCGATGCTCGTCTCGACCTCCGGCAGCCTGCTCAGGCCCACTGTGACCCAGCGCCGGGCGGGCAACACCCCCCAGTCGTTCGCCATGATCAGGAGCGCCCGCCCGGTGAACACGCCGGCCAGCGACCCGCCCGGGAAAATCAGCGGAAGATCGGTCGATCCTGTCGCCAGCACCGTGGCGTCCGGGGTGAACAGCATCGGCTCGTCCCCACGGGAAGCGCCAAAGCCGCCATCCCCGAATGCGCCCCAGACCGAGGTTCCGGGAAGCATCCGCACCCCGGCCTCCCGCGCCTCCCCGACCAGACGCCCGGCCAACTCCGCGGGCGCCACGGACTCGCCGGTGTCCAGTTCGATAAGGCGGCGGCGGTACCGCAACTGGCCTCCCGGCCGCGCCCCCTCATCTGCCAGCGTCACCGAGGCTCCCAGCCGCGCTGCCGCGATGGCTGCCGCCAACCCGGCGGGCCCGGCTCCGACCACCAGCACCTCACGCGCGCTCATCGGGCCGTCTCCGCCGTGAAACCGTCCCACTCCCCCCCGCCAAGCCCATGCTGGACGCGGACGTCCATGCCGGCGCTGACGGGAGTCATGCAGGCCCGCACATTCGGCCGGCCATCAGCAACCACGAGACAATCGCTGCAGCGGCCGACGAGGCAATAGCCGCCCCGCGCCTCTCCGGAATCGGGCATCGTGCGGAAAACCCGCACACCCGCGCGGAACAGGGCCGCGGCCAGCCGCTCGCCCGCCACGCCGGACATCGTCTCCCCCTCGAACCGGAACTCGACCCGCCTCGGCTCCATCGACCGCTCTCCCCGGGGCGCACGGCGCGCTCGCCACCAACTCGGGCTCTCCCACCGCCGGGAGTGTATCCGGCGGCGGGCAGGGCGCGCGCGGGCGGGCGCGACTGCCGGGGTGCCCCGGCAGAGGGTGCGGAAAGGCGGGGTTTGCTACTATTGCCGCACATGGAACCGGGTTCCGGGCCGTTTCGCCGACTCTCGTCGGGTCAGCCGGACCGCTCCCGTCACCGACGCAGGAGGTCGATCGCATGGTCACGAAAGCCGCTCCCGCCGTGTACGCGCCGAACGGGGCCGTCGGGCTCGAAGACTCCGCCCGCGAGCACATCTGGGTTCACACGCTGACCTGGGACGAGTACGAGCATGGCGGCCTCCACATTTTCGACCGCGGCGAAGGCTCGACCATCTGGGACGTCAACGGCCGGGAGTACATCGACGGGATCTCCGGCCTGTGGGTGGTCAACGCCGGCCACGGACGCCGCGAGATCGCCGAGGCGATGGCCAGGCAGGCAGGCCGCCTCGCCTACGCCAACGCCATGAACTTCACCACCACCCCGGCGGCCACCCTCGCCGAGAAACTCACCAGCCTCCTCCCGGGCGACCTGAACCGGGTCTATTTCTCGTCGGGCGGCTCCGAGGCGGTGGAAACCGCCATCAAGATCGCCAAGCAGGTGCAGGTCATGCGCGGCTTCGGGCGGCGCTACAAGATCATCGCCCGCCGCCGCTCCTACCACGGCCAGACGATGGGCGCGCTCAGCCTCACCCACGCCAAGAACGAGCACTGGTTCGGGCCGTTCGTCTATGGCGTCTCCCACGTGCCGCACCCCGACAAGTACCGGAGCGACTTCGGCCTCGAGGGCGAGGCGGCGATGGTGATGGCCGCGAAGTACGTCGAGCAGGAGATCGAGAACCAGGGGCCCGACACGGTGGCGGCCGTCATCGCCGAGCCGATCTCCACCGCGGCCGGCGTCCACGTGCCGGACAAGATCTACTGGCAGATGCTGCGCGAGATCACCCGCAAGCATGGGGTGCTGCTCATCGCTGACGAGGTGATCAACGGTTTCGGGCGCACTGGAACCATGTTCGCCATCGAGCAGTACGGCATCGTCCCGGACCTGATGACGATGGCCAAGGGCATCACCTCCGGCTACGCGCCGCTGGCCGCCACCGCCGTCAGCGACGAGGTCTACCAGACCTTCAAGGACAACCCCAGCGTGCCGCTGGGCCACCTCCTCACCTTCGGCGGCCATCCGGTCTCGTGCGCGGCGTCGCTGAAGAACCTCGAGATCTTCGAGGAGGAAAACCTCGTCCAGCGCGGGGCCGAAACGGGCGCCTACCTGAAGGCCCGTCTCGAGGAACTCCGCGCCCATCCCTCGGTCGGCGACGTCCGCGGCGTCGGCATGGTCTACGCCATCGACTTCGTGAAGAACAAGCAGACCCGCGAGAAGATGGGGAAGGACGCCCAGTTCACCAAGACGCTCCAGAAGGAGACGATGGACCGCGGCCTCGTCACGCGCATCTGGGACGTCATGCATCTCGCGCCGCCGCTGGTGACCACGCGGGAGGAGATCGACCGCATCGTGGCGATCGTCGACGAGTCCATCACGATCGCGGAGCGGGAAAGCGCGCACCTGATCGAGGGGTAGCGGGATCCGCTTTTCCTCCGGTGCACGCGCCCGGGCTGCCCTGCAGCCCGGGCGCGTTCCGGTCGTGGCGAGGAATGGGCGTCAGCGCCCGTTCCTCGCTTCCCAGCAGGAGCGGCAGTAGACGGGGCGGTCCTCCCGCGCCCGGAACGGCAGGCGGATGTCTCGGCGGCAGTCCGAGCACCGCGCGGGCCAGGCCCGGCCGGGCGACCCGTCGATGCCGATTGTTCGCGGGGCCGTGATGTCCGCGCCGTCCCGCTCCATTGCCGCATCGGCCGCGTTGGGTTCGGCGAGCCGCCGCTCGCGGCAGGTTGGGCAGCGCTGCGGCGGCGGGAGCGACCGGTCGCGCCGCGGCGGCCCGGGCTGGAATGCGTCGCCGCAGTCCTGGCAGACCGGGAGCCGCACCCCCGAAGCGTGGTCGACCAGTTCAGGCGGCAACGTCGTATCCGGCGGCCTCGATGCCCGCCCGGAGTTGCGCGTCGCTCACGGACGCATCATGCTCCACGCTGACCGTCTTGCCGGCGAGGTCCACCGCCACCCGCTGCACCCCGTCGATCGGGGAAAGTTCGCTGGTGATGGCCCGCACGCAATGGTCGCAGGAGACGTCAGGGACGCGGTAGGTGGTGATCATCGCCCGTTTCCTGTGCCGAACAGGGCCGCGGAGGGCGGCCGTCGCCAATCGATGGGCGCAAGCATCGCGCCCCGCGGGCCGGGTGTCCAGCAACCGGCGCCGCGCCGACCGGAGCAGCCGCATGCCGCCGTTCGCGTTTCGCCGCCGGGCGGGAGTGCTCGTTCTTGCCCTTCTGCTCGTCTGCCCCCTCCTGCCGGCCCCGGCGCAGGCCGCCAGCGAGGACGGCGTCCACACCATCACCGGCGAGGTGACCGTCACCTCGCCCTTCATCGGCCGCTCCTTCAGCGAGCCGTTCATGATGCTTACTGACCTCACCGCCTTCGTCGAGCGCGACCTGCTGATGCCCCTGCCCACCCCATCGCAGATCATGGCGGTGCTGGAGGGGAACTTTCGCGAGGGAGCCTCGTTCGCCATCTCCCTGCCCATCGCCCCGCGCGGCAACCCGGTGATGCTCCCCGGCAACGCCGCCGGCGTCCAGATTTACACGGTGGATTTCCAGGTCAACATCGCCGGCGATCCGGCGCTCACGCCGCAGGAACTGGTCGGCTGGCCGACCGCGATCACCTCGGTCCGGGTCGAACTCGGCACCAACGAGGTCACCGGCGGCCAACTCGTCGCCTGGTCGCCGGACGCCTCCCAGCAGTTCCCCGCGGGCTTCGGCCCCGACGGCAAGCTCTTCACCGCTGACGACCCGATGAGCGCGTTGCCCGCGGGCTGGACCGTGGTCGATCTCAACGCCGAGCCGTTCGCCCGCATCCGCGAGGCCGTGGTCGACGTGCCGATCATCGAGGGCGACGTGGCGGTCAAGGACCTCTCGACGCTGGGCTACGCGGCGGCGTTCGATGCGCTGGTGGCGGAACTCGAACTGCGCTACCCGTTCACCGAGTTCAAGGGCATCGACTGGGACGCGCTCTCGGCGAAGCACCGGCCCGTCATCGCCGCCGCCGAGCAGGCCGACGATCCGGCAGCCTATCACGAGGCCCTGTTCGCCTTCGCCGCCGAACTCGGCGACGGGCATGTATCGGTCGATCCGCCGGAGCGCCTGATCGTCGAGCGCATCGGCGGCGGCACCGGCCTCGCGGTGGGCCGCACCGACGACGGCGCGATCGTGGTCCGGTGCGTGGCCGGGGTGGGCAGCGCCGGGAAGTCCGGCATCCTTCCCGGCGCGGAAATCATCCGCTGGGACGGCAAGCCCGCGGCGGAGGCGCTCGAGGCGATCGCGCCGCTGTTCGGCGAATCGACCGAGGACGGCGCCCTGCGCCAGCGGTTGATGCTCTTCCCGCGGACCGCGCTGGGGAAGCGCGTCGAGGTCGTCTACCGCAATCCCGGCGGCGATGAGGCGACGACGACGCTGAAGGGCGCAAAGGAGATCGGTTCGGTGACCGACCCCTGCGCCAACGGGCAGGACCAGGGGTTCGAGATGCCGGTCACCGCGACCATCCTGCCGGGCGGCATCGGTTACATCAAGGTGACCTCGTTCAGCGAGGATTTCTCGCTGATGACCCATGCCTGGGACTGGGCCATCCGCGAGTTCCGCGCCAAGGAGGTCTCCGCCGTCGTCGTGGACTTGCGCGACAACGGCGGGGGGCTGACGCGGATCCCCCTGTACATGGCGGGAAGCTTCGTCGAGGAACCATTCGTGCTGGCCCGCCAGATCTACATCGACGAGAACGGCGCACCCCAGGTCACGGCCATCGACCAGGTGCTCCCGGGTCCCGCCCAGTGGCGCAAACCGGTGGCGGTCCTGGTCGGCCCGGACTGCGTGAGCGCCTGCGAACTCTTCGCGGCGGCCATCGCCGAGAGTCCGAACGCGATCGTCGTCGGACTCGGCCCCACCGCCGGCGTGGAAGGGGGAGTTTTCCCCTGGAAGATGCCCGAGGACATCGGGTTCCGGGCTCCGCTGATCGGATTCGAGGACGAGGACGGCAACGTCTACCTCGAAGGGGTCGGGGTGCCGCCCGACATCCTCGTGCCCAGCACGGCGGAGACGCTCCGCACGGACCCCGGTGCGCCCGACGCCGTTCTCGCGGCGGCCGTGGATGCCCTCGGCTCCGAGACGCCCGAGCGCGAACCCGCCGCCGCCACGCCCATCGGCTGACCGACCGCCCGCAGCAGGAGCGCAAGCGCCATGACCGCCACCCCGCTCGACCGCAGCGAACCGCTGACCCGCTCCGATCTCGCGATCGAGGATACCTGGAACCTCGAACCCTACTTTTCGTCCGGCGAGGCGTGGGAGGAGGCGGCCGCCCGGGTCGAGACCGAACTCGCCGCCGCCGTCGCGCACCGCGGGCGACTTGGGGAGTCGGCTCGCTCGTTGCGGTCCGCGCTCGACGACATCATGCGCATGCGCCTGACGCTCGAACACGTGCACGTCTACGCATCGCTCCGACACCACGAGGACATGGCGGACAGCGCCCGCCTCGCCCGCTACGAGCGGGCGGTCTCCCTCGCGATCCGCGCGGCCGAGGATCTCTCATTCTTCGATCCGGAGTTGCTCGCCATTCCGGCCGATCGCTTCGACCGGTTGGCTGCTGACCCCGAACTCGCGCCCTACCGGCACCTGCTGGACGACCTCGGCCGGTTCCGGCCGCACGTCCGCTCTGCCGAGGTCGAGGAGGTGCTGGCCCAGGCCTCCGACATCGGCCGGGGACCCTCCCAGGTCTTTTCGGCGCTCGACAACGCCGACCTGACCTACGGCGAGGTGGCCGACGAGACGGGGAAAGTCGTCACGCTGACCAAGGGGCGCCACCAGTTGCTCCTGCGCTCCCAGGACCGCTCGGTTCGGGAGGCCGCCAGCAGGGCCTTCATGGCCCCGTATCTCGCCCACAGTCATACCCTGGCCGCGCTCTACTCCGCCTCGGTGCGGGGGGGAGTGTTCGACGCCCGCGTGCGCCGCTTCCCGTCGGCCCGGGCCGAAGCGCTCTTCTCCGACAACCTGCCGGACGCGGTCTACGAGAACCTCGTGGCCGGCGGGCGGGCGGCGGCGCCGGTGTCAGCGCGCTATCTCGATCTGCGGCGGCGCATCCTCGGGGTCGACCAGTTGCAGATGTACGACCTGTACGCGCCCCTCTCCCCGGAACCGGAGGAGCGCTACGCCTACCGCGAGGCGGTGGACGTGGTGCTCGATGGCCTCGGCGCGCTCGGCGGCCGCTACGTCGACGACCTGCGCCGGGGGTTTGCCGGCCGCTGGGTGGATGTCTACGAGACGAAGGGCAAGCGGTCCGGCGCCTACTCCTCCGGGGCCTATGGCGGGCCGCCGGTCATGCTGATGAACTGGAACGGGTCCATCAGCGACGTCTTCACGCTCGCCCACGAGGCCGGCCTTTCGCTGCACACCTTCTACTCGGATGCCGCGAACCCCTTTCACCTCGCGGGCTACCCGATTTTCCTCGCCGAGATCGCCAGCACCGTCAACGAGACCCTGCTGAACTGGTCCCTCATCGAGCGGACGCCGCGCAGCGACGCCGCCGCCCGGTTCGCCCTGCTCAACCGCTTCGCCGACACCTGGTTCGCCACGGTGGTCCGCCAAACGATGTTCGCCGAGTTCGAGGACCGCGCCCATGCCCTCGTCGAGGCGCGCGAACCGCTGACGCTCGACCTGCTCAACGACCTGTTCGGCGAGCTCTACGCCGTTCACCACCCCGGCGTGGCGGTCGACGACGCGGTGCGCATCACCTGGGGGCGCATTCCGCACTTCTACCGGGCCTTTTACGTCTACCAGTACGCGACCGGGCTCTCGGCCGCCATCGCGCTCGCGGCGGCGATGCGCGATGAGGGGCCTCCGGCGCAGGAGCGGTACCTGCACCTGATTTCGGCTGGCGGCCGCGACTACCCGCTCGAACTCCTGCGTGCCGCCGGAGTGGACCTCGCCTCCCCGGAACCCGTGCGGGCCAGCGTGGCCGGGTTCGACCGGGTCGTCCGCGAACTCGAGGCCATCGAGGCCAGCGGAGCGTTGCGCCCCTGAACCCCGGCCGGAGCCGCGCCCGGGGTGCTCCTCCAGACAGCCCAAACCGGGACTCGCCGGACGATTCGTCCTTGCCGATCGAGACGGCGCCATCCCGCGCCAGAGAATGGGGGAAACCACCAATGCGCCGGAACATTCTTGCCTTCGCCGCGATCGTGACGTTGCTGGTGCTTCCGGTCGCCGGCATCGCCGCCCCTGGCGCGGTGGGCCCACCCGGCCGCGGCATCGCCATCGGCGCGTTCGGGGTCGAGCGGAAGGACCATTTCGTCGCCGGTGTTCGCTGGAACAAGCGCGCGCTGCGGGGCGGCGCGTCCAATGCGCTCGTCCTTTCGCTCGTCGCCACCAGCGGCAAAACAGGAACGCCGGTGTTCATGCGCGCGGTTGCCGCGAGCGCGAAACGGCCCGGCCGGGACTACGCCCTGCCGCTGAGCCGGGCGGAACAGGATCGGCTCCGCGGAGCGGGCGGGCTCGGCCTCGTCGCCACCCAGAAGGCGGACTGCGACGGCGGGCTGTACCATCGCGCCTGGGTCACCCGTTCCGGCTCATTCCCAGTCACCCCGAGCATGCGCTCCCGGTGCGGCCCGCTGCAGCCGGGCGGTTCCTACGCCGGCTGCTACTACGGGTACAGCGACCTCTCGGACCTCGACGTCCACGGCGCGAACTTCACCGACGCCCAGTTCCCGTTCACGTCGCTGCCGGGTGCAAACCTCAGCGGCGCCAATCTCTCCTACGCCATGCTCGGGTATGCCAACGTGAACAACGCCAACCTCTCCAACGCCAACCTCAGCGGCGCCTACCTGATGGGAGCCAACATGCGCGGCGCGAACCTGACCGGAGCGACCCTCACCAACGCCCAGTTCTGCAACACGATCATGCCCGACGGTTCGGTCAACAACACCAACTGCTGATGCCGCGGCCCAGCGGCCGCCGGTCAGCCGCGCTCGTGGCCCGGCTCCCCGGCGCTCCCCCCGGGATTCCGGCCCCGGACGCCGTGCCTCCCGCTGGCGGCCGGACTACCGCCCGAACACCGCCCGCCCGGGATAGATGGCCTCCCCGCCGAGGTACTCCTCGATTCGCAGCAACTGGTTGTACTTGGCGACCCGGTCCACCCGCGAGGGCGCGCCGGTCTTGATCTGGCCGGCGTTGGTGGCGACGGCCAGGTCGGCGATGAAGGTGTCGGCAGTCTCGCCGCTGCGGTGGGAGATCACCGCGTTGAACCCCGCCCGTTGCGCCATCTGGATCGCTTCGAAGGTCTCGGTCAGGGTGCCGATCTGGTTCAACTTGACCAGGATCGCGTTCGCGGCCCGCTCGCGGATGCCGCGCGCCAACCGCTCGGTGTTGGTGACGAACAGATCGTCGCCGACCAGCTGGACCGTGCCCCCGACCGCCGCCGTGAGCGCCGCCCACTGGCTCCAGTCGTCCTCGGCCAGGCCGTCCTCGATGCTGGCGATCGGGTACTTCCGGCACCACCCGGCCCAGAAATCGACCATCTCACCGGGAGCAAGGGTCCGCCCCTCTCCGGCAAGGACGTAGGCGCCATCGGTGTAGAACTCGGTCGATGCCGGATCGAGGGCGAACACGACGTCCTCGCCCAGCCGGTACCCCGCCTTCGCGACCGCCTGCTCGATCACCGCGAGCGCCTCCTCGGTGCTGCCGAGGCTCGGCGCGTAGCCCCCCTCGTCGCCGACGCTGGTGGCGAGTCCGCGGGCGTGGAGCACGCCTTTCAGGGCATGGAAGATCTCGGTTCCCCAGCGCAATCCCTCGGAGAAGGATGCCGCGCCGACCGGCATCACCATGAACTCCTGCATGTCCACACTGGACCCGTGGGCGTGCTTGCCCCCGTTCAGGATGTTCATCATCGGCACCGGCAGCGTCCGCGCGTTCGCGCCGCCGAGGTAGCGGTAGAGCGGCAGGCCCACCGCCTCCGCCGCCGCGCGGGCCACGGCCAGCGAAACGCCGAGGATGGCGTTGGCCCCCAGCCTGCCCTTGTTGGCGGTGCCATCGACCTCCCGCATCAGGCGGTCGATGCCGGTCTGGTCGAGCGCATCCATTCCGACGACCGCCTCGGCGAGGTCCCCGTTGGCGTTGGCGACCGCCTGCAGCACGCCCTTGCCCGCGTACCGCGCCCGGTCGCCGTCGCGAAGTTCGATCGCCTCGTGGGCGCCGGTGCTGGCCCCGCTCGGCACCGCCGCCGACCCGACCACGCCGCCAACCAACCCGACCTCGACCTCGACCGTGGGGTTGCCGCGCGAATCGAGAATCTCCCGCGCGTGCACCGCCTCGATGATGGTGTCCATCCCGCTCCCTTCCCAGCCATTGCCGTTCCAGCGGGGAAGTATAGGCAGGGCGACGCCGGTTGGGGTCCGCCCTCGTCAGGCGGCCGCCACGATCGTCATGCCGGCAACTACGAGGAGGACGTGCACCGCGATCACCGCCCACCGCCGCCGCGAAAAGGGATCGGTCCACGCGCGGGGAACCGGGGCGAGCCGCAGCCACAGCCAGAGTCCAAGCAGGTCGCCGAGCAGGATGCCCGCACGCAGCAGGACCCAGCCGGCCCGGGCCGGACCCGCTGCAGTCCAGGCCGCCGCAGCCGCCCCGGCGGTGACAAGCGTCGACGGGGCGACCAGCCCCGGCCGCAGCCTGGGCCAGAAGAGGCTCGCCGCGAGCAGGCAGGGCATCGCGATCCACCCGGCCAGCAGCAGCGTTGGCGCGGGCTCCGGGATGCCCCCCCGCGACGCCAGCCGCCAGATCATGCCGAGCGCGACGAGGGACACCGCGGCCAGCCGCGCCACCCTGCCGGCGAACCGCCGGTCGTCCGTCAGTTCGATGTTGGCGGCCGGCGCCGCCGGCAGCGTGGCCACCCCTATCGGGTCCTCGTTTCGCCGCCGGTCCGGAGCATCCCGAGGAAGATCGCCATGAACGCGAGGTCGATCGCCGCGAACACCCCGAAGACCGGGTGCGGCAACTCCCCCCGGATGCCCGAGAAGATGGCCAGCAGCACGTAGAGCGCCTTGAACACGACCAGGGCCATGATCGTCTCGTCGTGCACGGCGCCGTTCTTCCAGGCGAAGTACTGCAGAAGACCCATGACCGCGATCAGCCCGGCCGCCAACTGGAGGTAGATCGGGTTCTCCGGCAACGGCACCCCGAGGATCGTCAGCAGCGGGCCGTAGGCCACCAGGAAAAGGAGGCCAAGCACCCCATCGTAGATTGCGCCAACTCCGAGCGCAGAGCGCGGGATGCCGTTGATTTCCTGGACGGCGGGGTAGCTACCCGACCGAGCTGCCATGATCTGCCTCGCTTTCCCTACGGTGCGAACCCGCCAGCCCCTGCCGGCGGTGGCTGCGGAACGCCGACGCCCGGCGCTTCTTCGCCTCATCGGTATAGAGGGCCTCGACCAGGGACCGGAAGCCCTCCCGCAGGTCATCCACGGTCATGCCGGTCGGCCGCACGTTGACGTCGAACACCGTGCAGGTCTCCCACGCCCCGGGCTTCAGCAACCGCCCCTCGCGTTCGAGCCTGCCGTACAGCGGGGTGCCGGGCATCGCGGTGAGCACCGTCAACTGGACCTCGTACAGGCCGCTCTCCTCGACGAAGGCGCGGACCGCCGCGAACTCGTCGACGGTGGCCCCGTCGAGCCCGAGCACGAAGCAGCCGTTGACCGCGATCCCGCGCGACTGGATGCGCTCGATGGCCCGCCGGTAGTCGTCGAGCCGCGCCAGTTTCCAGTTCCGGCGGCGCTCCACGCCGTCGAGCGCGGAGGCGGTCGGGCTTTCGAGGCCGATCAGCACCTGCACGCATCCCGACTCGCGCATGAGGTCGAGCAGGTCCTCGTCATCCGCGATCGAGATGTCGGTCTCCGTGAACCAGTGCACCTGCTCCCCGGCGACCTCCCGCAGCAGGTCCTTGCTGTGCTGCCGGTCGACGAAGGAGTTGTCGTCGGCGAACTCGATGAACGGCCGCGGCCAGAGCCGCTTGATCTCGCGAATCTCGGCGATGACGCGGTCGACCGGCTTCTTCTTGTAGCGGTTGGTCAGCATGATGGAACTCGCGCAGAACTCGCAGCGCCACGGGCAGCCGCGCGTGGTTTGCACGGTGAAGCGGTTGTAGCGGTCGGGTGAGAGCAGGTCGAACCGGGGCATCGGCGAGTTCGCGAGATCGAACTCGGCCCCGGCGCGGTAGATGCCGCCGAGCCTTCCCGCCTCCGCGTCCGCAAGGATGCGTGGCCAGAGCATCTCGCCCTCTCCGGCGGCAACGGCGTCGGCGTGGCGCTCGGCGTCATGCGGGGCGGCGGTCGCGTGCAGGCCGCCGATGACGGTCGGCACGCCCATCGCGCGGTACCGGGCCGCGACCGCATAGGCGTCCTTCGACTGCGCGGTGAAGGTGGAGATCACCGCGAGATCGCAGGCTGGCAAGGCTCCGGCCGCGTTGACATCGGCGATCTCGTGATAGGTGACCTCGTGGCGGTCGGGGGTCATGCCAGCCAGGGTGAGCAGGCCGAGGCTCGGCAGGGCCGCCACCGCCTTGCCGCGCTCGATGAACCCGGGCAGGGTCAGCCCGAGCCGGGTCAGTTCGGGATCGTGGGCGCGGACGCCGCTCATCGCGACCATCGCGACCTGCATCTCCGGTCCTCCCGCGCTCGCCCCGGGCGCGGCGGCCGCCGCCACGCCCGGCTGGCGCCCGCCTCCGGGCCCCTGCCGGACCGGGAACGCCAGAATCGTGCCGCCAGACCGCCGGTCGCCGCTATACTTGCCGGAAATCAGGGATTCTGGCGTCGACGGAGCCGAGTACCGCGGGCAGCGCCACCAGGGACCGGCGGCCATGATTGCGAGCCGCCGGGGAACGCGCCAGCGGGAAGTTCCCTCCCGAGCAGGACAGCGAACGGGCAGCACGCCCCACTAGCCGCTCCCGGCAGCCCGCCGTTACCGGGCAGCGAGCGCGCCGCGGCGGATGACCGCGGCGAAGCAGGGTGGTACCGCGTGGCGACCCCTCGTCCCTGCCGGGGGGTCTTGTCGTGCCCGACCGCGGGCCAGGAACACGCCGGGAGCGATGCACCTGTGACGATCCAGCGCACTCTCGATGATCTCCGGCAACGGGGTCTCGCCGAACTTGCCGGCGCCGCCGATCTCGCGGCGGTGCAGGCGTGGGAGAAGCACTACCTCGGCGCGAAGGGCGAACTGACGACCTTCCTCCGGTCGCTCGGCGCGCTGCCTGCCGAGGACCGCCCGCTGGCCGGCCGCGCCGGCAATGCCGTCAAGGTGGAACTCGCCGCCGCCTACGACGCCCGTCACGCCGAACTCGCCGCCTCCGACCTCGCCGGCAGGTTGGCCAGCGACGGGGTGGACGTCACCCTGCCCGGCAGGCCCGCCGCGACCGGCGCCTCCCACCCGGTCAGCCAGATGATCGACGACCTCTCCGAGATCTTCGCGCTGCTCGGCTTCCAGACCGTGTTCGGCCCCGAGGTCGAAACCGGGCGCTACAACTTCGATCTCCTCAACATCCCGAGCGACCACCCGGCGCGCGACGTGTGGGACACCATCCACGTCGATCTGCCGGGCGAGATCGTGCTGCGCACCCATACCTCCCCCATGCAGGCCCGCGTCATGGAGCAGACCGATCCCCCGGTGCGGGTGATCGTTCCCGGCCGCGTCTACCGCTACGAGGCGCAGGACGCCTCCCACGAGTGGATGTTCCACCAGCTCGAAGGGCTGGCGGTGGACCGCAACATCACGATGGCGGACCTGAAGGGCACCCTCGCCGAAATGGCCCGGCAGTTGTTCGGGCCGAGGCGGCGCATTCGCTTCCGCTGCGACTTTTTCCCCTTCGTCGAGCCGGGCGTCGACTTCGCGGTCGATTGCGCGATCTGCGACGGCAAGGGCTGCCGCGTCTGCAAGCAGACCGGCTGGCTCGAAATGGGGGGCGCGGGCATGGTCCACCCTCGCGTGCTGGAGGGCGTCGGCTACGACCCCGGGCTGTACAGCGGGTTCGCCTTCGGCCTTGGCATCGAGCGGCTGACGATGATGCGCACCGGCGTCGACGACCTCCGGGCGTTCGCCAGCGGCGATGTGCGCTTCCTTCGCCAGTTCGCCCGCGCCTCCTGATCCCGGCCCGGTCCGGTTTCGCCCCCAACGATCCTCCCGGAGGACCCGATGAAGGTACCCGTCAGCTGGCTCAACGAGATCGTCGACGCCGGGATTCCGGCCAGGGACCTCGCGTACCGACTAACCATGGCAGGCCTCGAGGCGGAAAAGCTCGAGGTCATCGGCGACATGTGGGACAACGTCTACGTCGGCTACGTCGAGCGGGTGGAGCGCCACCCCGACGCCGACCGCCTCGTGCTGGCCACCGTGACCGCCGGCGAGCACCGCCTGACGGTGGTCACGGGCGCGCCCAACGTGGCCGAAGGCCAGAAGGTGGCCATCGCCCTTGCCGGCGCCCGGCTCTACGACGGGCATGTCGAGGGACAGGTCCTGAAGACGCTCAAGCCGGGCGTCATCCGGGGGATCAGGTCCGAGGGCATGGTCTGCTCCGAGAAGGAACTGGGCATCTCCGGGGAGCACGAGGGCATCCTCGTGCTGGAGAAGGACGCCCCCGCCGGCGCTCCCCTGCGCGACCATCTCGGCGACACGGTGATCGAGTTCGAGATCACCCCCAACCTCGTCCACGCCTTCTCCGTGATCGGCATCGCGCGGGAGGTCGCCGCGTTGACCGGCGCGCCGATGCGCGTTCCCGACGCCCCCAACCTCGGCGCGGCCCCCGCCGCGCCGGCCGGCCTCGCCACGGTGCAGGACCCGGACCTCTGCCCCCGCTACGTGACCGCCGCCATGGAGGGGCTCCGGGTCGAGCCGTCGCCGGCCTGGTTGCAGCGCCGCCTCCAGGCCGCCGGGCTGCGCCCCATCAACAACATCGTGGACGTCACCAACTACGTGATGCTGGAGTGGGGTCAGCCGCTCCACGCATTCGATCGCGATACCCTCGCCGAGGGCCGGCTGATCGTTCGCCGCGCCCGCCCCGGCGAGCGAATGGAGACGCTCGACCACCAGGCGCGCGACCTCGGCCCGGACATGCTGCTGATCGCCGATCCCGAAAAGCCGGTCGGCATCGCCGGGGTCATGGGCGGCCTCACCAGCGAGGTGACCGACCGCACCACCTCGATCATTCTCGAATCGGCCAATTTCGACATGTCGAACATCCGGGCCACCTCGAAGGCGCTGCGGCTCCGCACCGACGCCTCGGCCCGCTTCGAGCGCGGCATCGACCCCAACCTGGCGATGGACGGCGCGGCGCGCGCGGTGCGCCTGCTGCTCGATCTCTGCCCAGGCGCGCGTCTCACCGGCGTCGCCGACTTCTACCCCGCCCCGATGCTTCCCCGCGACCTCTCGATGCCCTTCGCAGAGATCGAGCGCCTGCTCGGCGTCCGCTACCCGGAGGAGCAGGTGCTCGACGCCCTCGCCCGCCTCGGCTTTGGCGCTGCGGTGAGTGGCGGAGCATTGAACGTCACCATCCCCACGTGGCGCGGCGACGTCACCAGGGCCGCCGACATCGTCGAGGAGGTGGCGCGGCTGATCGGCTACGAGGATCTTCCCGAGACCCTGCCGCGCGGCGAGACGGCCCCGGTGCGGCGAGATCCCATCCACCGACTTGCACGTGGAGTGCGCTCGGCGCTCGTTGCGGCGGGCGGCTTCGAGGCGGTCACCTACGTGACGCAGGGAGCGGATCAACTGGCGCCGTTCACGGACGCCGCCGGGGCCGGGTTCCTCCACCGGGCGGCGGCGGGTTCCGCCGTGCGCCTGCGCAATCCCCTCCAGAGCGAGCGCGACATCCTGCGCCCCGCGCTCGTGCCGTCGCTGCTCGAGCCGCTGGCGGCCAATCTGCGCCACGAACCGGGGGTCCGCCTGTTCGAGCTAGCCCGCGTCTACCTGCCGGGCGAGCGCGTCCTGCCCGAGGAGCGGATGATGGCGGGCATCGCGATCGCCGGCAGGCGCGACCCGCTCGGCCGGTTCGCCACCGACGGGGAACTCGACTTCTTCGACCTCAAGGGCATGGTCGAATCGGCGCTGGCGCGGAGCGGGGTCGCGGCCCAGTTCCGGCCCGCCGCCGATCCCGCGCTGCACCCGGGACGGGCCGCCGAGGTGTTCGCCGGCGAGCATCGGGTCGGGCTGCTGGGCGAACTGCGGCCCGACGTGGCGGCGGCCTTCGGCATCGACGGGCCGCGGGTGGGCGTCGCCGAACTCGACCTGCTGGCCATGCTCGCGGCGGCACAGCCGGTGACCGGGGTGCGCACCCCGCGCTTCCTGCCCGTGCAGCAGGACTTCGCGGTCGTCGTTGCCGAGGCGACGCCAGCCGCCGACGTCGAGGCGGCGCTGCTGGCGGGGGCGGGACCGCTCGCCACCGCCGTGGCGCTGTTAGACATCTACCGGGGGCCGCAGGCCGGCGAGGGCCGGAAATCGCTCGCCTACCGCCTCACCTTCACCGCGCCGGACCGCGCCCTGACCGACGACGAACTGGTGAAGGTCCGGGACCGCATCGGCAAGGCGCTGAAGCAGCGGGTGGCCGGCGAATTGCGGGCCTGAGCCATGCGGGCGGCGCCGGGCAGGATCAACCCTCCCTGGCGCCCGCCCTGCTCCCTCGCCCACGTCCTGCATTCCAGACGGAGAGACGCGATGACCGCCGCCATGTTGCCCGTCCTGGTGACCGACCCCGCCGAGGCTCGAAAGCGGCTCACCCGGCGCCGGGGATTCGAGGAGCCAGATCTTTCACCTCGCGCGATGGCCGGCATCCGGCGCGTGTTCGGAGAGGATCTGTCGGCTGACGAGGTGGTGGACCGCATCCTGCGCGACGTCCGCGACGAGGGCGACCCCGCGATCATGCGCTACTCCGCGGCGTTCGACGGTGCGGCCGCAGCCGAACTGGAAACGCCCCGGGAGCGCTGGGACCACGCCCTCGCCGCCATCGATCCGGTCCTGCGCGACGCCCTGCACGTCGCCGCCGAGCGGATCGCCCGGTTTCACCGCAAGCAGGTCCGCACCTCCTGGATCGACTGGGACGAGGACGGCGCGCTCGGCCAGTTGATCCGTCCGCTCGACCGGGTCGGCCTCTACGTGCCGGGCGGCGCGGCGGTCTACCCCTCCTCGCTGCTGATGACCGCCATCCCGGCACGGGTCGCCGGGGTGCGGGAAATCGTGGTCTGCTCCCCTCCCCAGCCCGACGGCGAGGTCTCCCCGCTGATCCTGGCCGCCGCCGCCATCGCTGGCGTGGACCGTGTTTTTCGCATTGGCGGCGTGCAGGCGATCGGGGCGATGGCCTACGGCACCCCGACCGTGCCGCACGTCGACAAGATCTACGGGCCCGGCAACATCTTCGTCGTGATCGCCAAGCAACGCGTGTACGGGGCGGTGGCCATCGACCAGTTGCCCGGGCCGACCGAGACGCTGCTGGTGGCCGACGACAGCGCCGACCCGGAACTCGCCGCCGCCGACATGCTGGCCCAGGCTGAGCACGACCCGATGGCGACCGCCATCCTGCTCACCACCTCCCGCGCGCTCGCCGACGCGGTGCTGGCGGAACTCCCCCGGCAACTGGCGGGGCTCGAGCGCGGAGACATCGCCGGGCAGTCGCTGGCCGCCAATGGCCTCATCTGCGTGGTCCCCGACGTGGAAACCGCCGTCGACCTCGCCAACGCCTACGCCCCGGAGCATCTCTGCCTGCTGCTCCGCGATCCGTGGGCCGCGCTCGGACTGGTGCGCCACGCGGGCGGCGTCTTCGTCGGCGAGGACAGCCCGGAGGCCCTCGGGGACTACACCACCGGCCCGAGCCACGTGATGCCCACCGGAGGCACCGCGCGCTTCTTCTCGCCCATCCATGTCGGCGAATTCGTCAAGACCATTTCGGTGGCCGCCGCCAACCGCTCCGCGCTGGAGCGGCTCGGCCCGGCGACCATCGCCATCGCCCGCGCCGAGGGCCTCGGGGCCCACGCCATGAGCATCGAGCGCCGCCTGAACCGCCGCTGACCGTCAGGCCTCGTTCAGGGAGCGCAACGCGGCGACCACCCGGTCCTCGACCGTGCGCCCGTCGTCTCGCGGCAACCGGGCCACGGCGCCGTGGGCCTCGGCGGCGGTGTAGCCAAGCGCGCGCAGTGCCTCGAGCACCTCGGTGTCGGCGGGGCTGGGCGGAGAGCCAGCGGGCGCGCCATCCGCCGGAACCAGTTTTCCGCGGAGTTCGAGGATCAACCGGGCCGCCGTTTTCTTGCCGACGCCGGGAACGGTCGCCAGCAGGTCCGCGTTCTCCTGCGCGATGGCGGCGGCGAGGGCATCCGGCCGGACCTTGCCGAGGATCGCGCAGGCCATCTTCGGGCCGATGCCGCTGACCCCGATCAGCGTCTCGAACAGCCGCAATTCGGCCTCGCTCGCGAATCCGTAGAGGGTCATCTGATCCTCCCGGACAAAGAGATGCGTATGCAGCCTGACCTCGTCGCCGGGGGCGCCCGCATCCTCGATCGTTGCCGCGCTCGTATTGGCCTTGTAGATGACGCCCTGCACATCAACGAGGAGGGCGTCCGGGGCGATCCGGTCGATTCGCCCGCGCAATCCCGCGATCATGCCGTCGCTCATTCGCCGATGCCGTACACCCGCCGCGCGTTTCCGGAGAGCAGCGCCGGCAGTTCGTCCACGCGGACGCCGCTCCGCTCGGTGGTGCGCCGCAGGAATCTTCCCATCCCGAGCACCGGGAAATCGCTCCCCCAGAGCACCCGTTCCGGGCCCGCGATGTCGAGCACCGCGCGAAACACCCCCGGGCGATACAGGTAGGTCGAGGCGGCGGTGTCGTAGACCACCCGCGCGCAGGCTTCCGCCACCTCAGGCATCAACTCGTAGAAGGGCAACCCGCCGCCCCAATGCGCGAGCACGATTGGCAGGTCCGGGAACGCGGACACGAGCGCCAGCAACCGATCCGGCGTGGCCGACCCCTTGCCGGGGTAGCGATGGCCGAGCGGCTCGCTGGCATGGAGCATCGCCGGTCGCCCCGCCGAGACGCAGGCCGCGGCAAGCGGGGCGAGCAGGCGGGAGTCGGCCAGGTCAAAGCCCTGCGCGTCCGCGTTCAGTTCGCCCACCCCGGCCGCGCCGAGGGCGAAGCACCGGTCGGCCTCGGCCGCGGCGGCTTCACCCGCGAGCGGCGGCACGTTGGCGAGCCACCTGATGCGCCCCCCGGAACCGGCGCAGGTTTCGGCCAGGAAGTCATTCTCCGACCGGGCGCGCCCGATGTCGCGCCACGGGAAGCCCGCGGCGACGGCGAAGGCCACCCCCGCCCCGTCCATCGCGGCCAGCAGATCCTCCGGCGACGCGAGCCGCGCCGCCGGGTCGGCGTAGAGGTCGCGGAACCACGGCTCGGCCACGCACGCCCGATCCCGGTCTTCCATCACCCCGGGACTGAACACATGGACGTGAGAATCGATGACCGCCACGCCGGCGGCACACGCTGGTGCGCCCTCGGTCACGGAATGAAGCCAAGCAGCAGCAATGCCGCCACGATGGCGATGACGGCCGCAACCACGATGGCCGCGACGAGCAACCGGGGCCCGACGCCCGCCTCCGCGGAGGGCGCAGGCAATGCGGCGGCGACCCTCGTCGGCACGGCCTGCGCGACCACCGCCGAAACGTTGTCGGTCGTGCCGCGATCCTTCGCGAGGGCAACGAGCGCGGCCACCGCGCCATCCGCATCCGCTCCCCGGAGGGTGGCCGCGAGTTCCGCATCGGTGACCACGTCGTAGAAACCGTCGGAGCACAGGAGCAACCGATCCTCGGGCAGCAACGACAACTCGTAGACCGGTGGCAGATTTCTGTCCAGTTTCGGGTTCGAGCCGACGGCGTGGGTCAGCACGTTGCGCTGGGGGTGGAGGCGGGCCTCGTCGGGCTTCAGCGCGCCCGCGGCGATGCGCTCCGCGACCAGCGAGTGGTCCTTCGTCACCAGCGTGATCCCGGGGCCGCGAAGGAGGTAGGCCCGGCTGTCTCCGACGCTGGCGATGGCGACGAACTTGCCCTGCACCACGGCCGCGGTCAGGGTGGTGCCCATCGGCTCGCCGCCGTGCGCCCCGCCCTCTGCCCAGATCGCGTCGTTCGCGGCGCGGACTGCCTGCCTGAGCGTCACCGCGGGATCGCCGGCAGCCCCGCCGGCGAACGCCTCCCGCAGCGCCTCGACGGCGAGCGCGCTGGCCCGCTCGCCCCCATCCGGCCCTCCCATGCCGTCGGCCACCGCCAGCAGGAACGCGGGTTCCCCGGCGGCGCGGGCCCCCTGCGCGGCGGGCGGCAGCGGCGCCGCGATGACCGCATCCTCGTTCTCCGCACGGCCAGCGGCATCGGTCGCCGCGGCGACGGTGACCGACAGCGTCGCAGGAACCATGCTGCTCGTCGTCGCCGGTACGCTCACGCTCGCCCTTTCGCCGGTGCGGACCATCGACCAGTCCCCTGCCCGCCCGCGATGATAGCACCGGCGCCACGGCAGCATGCCGCAGACGCCGCGACGCTCGCCGGTGCTAGACTCGCGACATCGGCCGCTCCGGCGGCAACCCGGGAGCGATGCGGATGACGGCCCGCCCATTCAGCCGGAGAGGGGCGTTCGCCGCCGCCGCGGGCGTGGTGTCGCTGGCCGCCGGTTGCGGCGGCGGCGCGCCCGTTGCGGTTCCGGGGCCAACCGAAACCCCCGAGTCGATTCTCGCCGCCGCCAGCAAGCGACTGGCCGAAACGCCGACCGTCGGCTTCGCGCTCGACATCGAGGGCGACACCTTCATCGACGGGGCGGGAACCATTCGCCTCCTGTCGGCCAGCGGCGACCTTGCCCGGCCCGACCGGGTGCGCACCGAGTTCAAGGCCGAGGTGCTGGACCGCGCCATCACCCTCCAGTTGATCACCATCGGCGAGCAGACCTGGCTGACGAACATCATCGACGGCTCCTGGGGACCGGCCCCGGTCGAGTTCGCCTACCGCCCCGACGTGCTGTTCGACACCCAGGATGGCCTCGGACCGGTCATGGGCCGCGTCACCGGCGTCACCCGCGAGCAGGACGAGGATATCGACGGCAGGCGCGCCTACCACCTGACGGCCCAGGTGCCGCAGGAGGTGATCGGCCCGCTGACCTACAACACCATCCAGGGCTCGCCGGTGAAGGTGGATCTCTGGATCGACCAGGCCACGGGCGACATGCTCCGGGCCCGGCTGAGCGAGCCCCCGCAGGAAGGCAAGACGCCCGCGGTGTGGACGCTCGAACTCATGCGCCACGGCAAGGAGGTCCGGATTGAGCCCCCTGCCTGACGGCCCGCGACGATGACCTCCCGCGTCGAGCCCGGCCCGCCCGCGGCGGGCGTGAGGCGACTGCTGACGGCCGCGCTGGCGGCGGTGTTCCTCGGCGCGCTCGACCTGACGGTGATCGCCTCGATCCTGCCGCGGATGGTGTCGGACCTCGAGATCAACACCGCCGACATCGACCGCTACGTGTGGATCGTCAACGGCTACCTGCTGGCCTACCTCGTGGCGATCCCGGTCGTCGGCCGGATCTCCGACCTTGCGGGACGGCGTGCGGCCTTTCTCGGCGCACTGGCGGCGTTCGCCGCGGGCTCGCTGCTGTGCGCGACGGCGGACTCCCTGGCCGCGCTGGTGGCCGGGCGCGCCATCCAGGGCGCAGGCGGAGGCGCGCTGCTGCCCATCGCGATGGCGCTCGTCGGCGATGTGATGCCCCGGGAGCGCCGGGCGGGCGCGCTCGGCCTGGTCGGCGCGATCGACACCCTGGGCTGGGTGATGGGGCCGCTCTGGGGCGCCCTCCTGGTGAGCGTGGTTCCCGGCCAGGACGCCTGGCGCTGGGTGTTCTGGATCAACGTTCCGCTCTCCATCCTGGCCGCGCTGGCGATCTGGCGCGCCCCGGACGGTCATGCCGCCTCCGCCTCCTCCCGGCCAGCAGGCTCGTGGCTGGAGAAACTGGACCCGCCCGGCGTCGCGCTGTTCGCGCTGGCGCTGGTCGCGCTGAATCTCGGCCTCTCGGCTGGCGGAGAGATCGGCGGCGGCAGCGGCAGCCGGGCGCTCGCAACCAGCAGCGGGCGGGTCCACTGGGCCAGCGGGTTTTCCGTGCCGCCGAGCGCCGTTGCGCTGGGGCTGTTCATCCTGCGTGAGCGGCGGGCTGCGTTCCCGCTGCTGCCGGCCGACCTTCTGCGGCGGCCCGGGTTCCGGCCAGCGCTGGCCGCCAACTTCGTCACCGGCGCGGCGCTGATCGTCGCCATGGTGGACATCCCGGTGGTCGTCACCCTGCTGGCTGATCCAGACCGGGTCAGCGCCGTGACCGCGCTGGCGATGGCGCCGTTCACGGTACTCATGGCTGCGCTGTCGCTGGGCGGCGGTGCGCTCGCCGGGCGCTTCGGCAGCCGACAGGTGGCGGTCGCAGGGCTGGCGGTCGCGGCGGCGGGCTACGGCCTGCTGTGGGCCGGCGTCGGCCGGGGCTCCATCACCGGCATGCTCCCGGGTCTCGTGGTCGCTGGGGCGGGATTCGGACTGGTGATCGCCCCCATCGGCGCGGCGGCAATCGACGCGGTGCGGGCGGAAGACCGCGGCATCGCGGCGGCGCTCACGCTCGTCGCCAGGCTGCTCGGCATGACCGTCAGCATTTCCGCGCTGACCGCGCTCGGAGTGAACCGGCTGCAGTCCAGGGTTGGCACGCTGGAACCGGTCGTCCAGGCGGCGGGCGAGACCACCGCCGAGTTCTTCGCCCGGCAGACGGCCTTCCTGTACGAGCGGGTGCTGCCGCTTGCGCTCGATGTGGTCCGGGAGACATTCCTGATCGCCGCGGTCATCGCGCTGGCGGCCATCATCCCGGCGCTGCGGTTGCCGGCCGGCGGCGGTTCCACCAACGCGGCCGACCGGCGACAATAGCCCCGCGCCCACCGAGGAGGGAGGGCGCTCCGGTTCGCCCTCATGCCCGCAGGGAGGCCAGCATGGCTCGCGATGTCGCGCTCGGCGCGGATTCCAGCACCCAGTCGGTCAAGGTCGTGGCCCTCGACGTGCAGACCGGGGAGATCGTGTCGGAGGGCCGGGCCCGCCACTCCGGCGCGGACATCCAGGACCCTCGCGACTGGTGGGCTGCCCTCGCCGCCGCCTCCCGCGCGTGCATGACCCCGGACCTGCGCCCGCTCGCGATCTCGATCGGCGGCCAGCAGCACGGCTGCGTCACGCTCGACGCGGCAGGCGAGCCGGTCCGCCCCGCGCCGCTCTGGAACAACGTCGACGCCGCCGCGGACGCCGAGCGGCTCAACGCCGAGGCCGATTTCGCCGCCGCGGTGGGCACCCGGCTGGTCAGTTCGGTGACCATCGCCAAGCTCGCGCACCTCGCTCGCACCGATCCCGGCGACCTCCGGCGCACCGCCGCCGTCTGCCTGCCCCATGATTACCTGACGTATCGGCTCACCGGAAACCTGGTCTCCGACCGCGGCGACGCCTCTGGCTCGGGCTGGTGGTCGCCCGCGGAGGACCGGGACCGGCGCGACCTGCTGGCGCTGGCCGTCGGCGAGGCCAATGCCGGACGCCTCCAGCTCCCACGGGTGCTCGGGCCGAACGAGGAGGCCGGTAGCCTCCTGCCCGGTCCCGCCGCGGAACTCGGACTCCCCGCCGGCATCCCGGTCGGTCCCGGCTCGGGCGACAACATGGAGGCCGCCCTCGGCATCGGCGCGAACGCTGGCGAAATGGTCATCAGCCTCGGCACCAGCGGCACCGCCTTCGCCATCACGACCTTCGCCACCCACGACGAAACCGGCGAGGTCTGCGGGTTTGCCGACGCCACCGGCTGCTTCCTGCCCCTCGCCTGCATGCTCAACTGCACGCGCGTGGTCGACGCTATCGCCGGCCTGCTCGGCGTCGAGCGGATCGACGCGCTCGACCGCGCGCACCGGTTGCCCCCCGGCGCATCGGGTCTGCTGATGACGCCCTACTTCGAGGGCGAGCGCACGCCGAACCTGCCGCGCGCCGCGGGCGAACTCTTCGGTCTGGCGGGCGCGACCGCCTCCCCCGATCTGCTGCTGCGCGCCGCGGTGGACGGCGTGGCGGCCGGGCTCGCCTACTGCGTCGAGGCCCTCAATCGCCTCGGCATCGAGGCTGGCGAGGTCACGCTGGTGGGCGGCGGCAGCCAGCACCCCGCGTGGCGGCAGGCCATCGCCGACGCCACCGGCATGACCGTCCTGGTGCGCGAGGCGGGCGAGGCGGCGGCACGCGGAGCCGCGCTGCAGGCGGCCGCCATCGCCCTCGGCGCGCCAATCGCCGAGGTGATCGGCCGCTGGCGCCCGCCGGTGGTGGCCCGCGTGGAGCCCCGCCGGGAACTCCGCGCGGCGTTCCGGCTCGGGGAACGCCGCGCCCTGATCGACGCGGCGCGCGAGCGGTATGCCTGAAGCCGGGAGGGTCCGCGCCGGTCAGCCGCGGCGGCGCGGCCGCTGCGCCGCCACCGGATCGGCCCGCCGCTCGTTGAACGCGACCAGGTCGTGGCTGATCGAGGTCGTCGCCTCCCGCGCCTTG
The DNA here is from genome assembly GCA_046096285.1 of Chloroflexota bacterium. Lineage (GTDB taxonomy): Bacteria > Chloroflexota > Chloroflexia > Thermomicrobiales > UBA6265 > CADCWF01. The sequence continues at coordinate 2,614 of JBJTKE010000733.1, read as the reverse complement.
CGGAACAGCTCGAACAACTGGGCGTACCGTGGGGCTACGGCCGCGCTGGGCTCTATCCCCGGTCCGTAGGCGGCCCAGCGCTGGGCCAGCGCCACCGGGTCCGCCCCGGATGCGCCAGCCGCGGCGAGCAGCGCGGCGCCCATCGCGGCCTGGTCCGCGGTCGCGAGCGCATGGACCGGCAACCCGAAAAGGTCCGCGGCGATCTGGCGCCAGAGCGGCGATTTCGCGCCGCCGCCCGCCATCACGATGCGTTCGGGCCGGGCGCCCTGCTCGCGCAGCACCTCGAAGGCGTCAAGCGCGGCCATCGTGGAGCCCTCGATCACGGCTCGCACCAGATCGCCACGCTGATGGTGGGCGCCGAGGCCGAGGAACGACCCCCGCAGCCGGGCGTCCATGTACGGGGTGCGCTCCCCGGCAAGGTAGGGCAGGAAGATCAGCCCGCTGGCGCCGGGCCGGGAGGCGGCGGCCCAGCCCGTCATCCGCTCGTAGGCATCGCTGCCGGTGAGTCCGAGCGCCTCGTCGCGCAGCCACCGCAACCCCATCCCTGCCGACAGCGTGGCCCCCATCGTGTACCAGCCGGGACGCCCCGGACCCGGCTCCAGAGCCGAGCAGAAGGTGTGGGTCCGCCCTTTCGGATCCGGGTGGACGGCGGAGGCCGGAACCATCACCTGCGCGCCGGTGGAGATCGACAGCAGCATCGTGCCGGGATCGACGATGCCGGCCCCGAGCAGCCCCGCCGCGGCATCGCCGGTGCCGGTCATCACCGGCGTGCCGGCCGGCAGGCCGAACGCCTCGGCGGCCGCGGCCGTAAGCGAACCGGCCCGCGCCGCGGATGGCAGGATGGTGGGCAGCCGGGAGGCGTCGAGTCCGACCTGCCGCAGCAGGTCGGGAGACCACGAGCGCCAGCGCACATCGAGCAGCAGGGCGCCGCTGGCGTCGCCCGGGTCGGTCGCGGTTTCGCCGGTCATGCGGCGGCGCAGTTCGTCCTTCGGCAGCAGCACCTTGCCGGCGCGCCACAGCATCGAGGCGCGTTCCTGCTTGAGCCACGAGAGCGTCGCGGCCTGGAACCCGGCCGCGACTGGGCTGCCGGCGATCTCGGCGAGTTTCTCCATGCCGACGTGCTCGTTCAACTGCTGCGCCTGCCGCCAGGAGCGGGTGTCGGACCAGATCACGGCGGGCATGACCGGTTGCCCATGCTCCGAGAGCAGCACCGTGCCGTGCATCTGCCCGGTCAGGCCGATGGCCTCGATGCCCGCGCCGGACAACCAGCCGACCGCCTGCCGGACGGCCGCCGCCGCGGCGGTCCACCAGTCGTCCGGATCCTGCTCGGACCATCCCGGTTGCGGGTGGCTGGTCGGGAACTCGGCGGAGCCGACACCGCGCACCCGCCCGTCATCCTCGACGACGAGCGCCTTGACCGACGAGGTTCCGAGGTCGATGCCGAGGTAGGTAGCCATGTCACGTCCTCATCGCGGGCGCGGGGTCACTCCCGCGCAGCGGCCGGCCCGAGTTCGCGCTGGATGTCCACGGTGGCGTGAGACAGGGCCTGGACCGTCGGGTACAACGGCTGGAATACGCGGCGGTAGACCGCCTCGTACATCGCCGCATCTTCCGGCGCGGGCTCCACCAGCCTGCGCCCGTAGGCCATCGATGCCAGCGCGTCATCGAGGTCGCGGTAGACGCCGGCGCCCAGCCCGCCGAGGAGCGCCGCGCCAAGAGCGGTCGCCTCCTCCGCCTCGGCGACGACGATAGGCTGCCCCATCACGGTGGCCTTGATCCGCATCAGCAGATCGTTGCGCGTGCCGCCGCCGATCGCGACGATCTCGGAGGCAGGGAGCGCCTCCGGGCGCCGCAGCAGCCCCTCGTAGCTCACCCGCGTTTCGAAAGAAATCCCCTCCAGCACCGCCCGCATCAACGCCCCCCGGCCGACATCGGCGCTCAGGCCGACGAAGGTCCCGCGCGAGCGGGGATCGTCGTAGGGCGGGTTGGCGAGCCGGAGATGGGGCAGAAAACATGCGCCGAGGCTGCCGGCGGGAACGGCGGCCGCCTCGGCGAAGAGCGTTTCGTAGCCGGGGGGCGCTTCCCCCGGGCCCGCCATCAGGTTGCGCGCCCACGTCACGCAGGCGCCGGAGGTGTAGAGCCCGCCGAAGCAATAGGCGCGGTCGCCGACCACGTGGGCTCCCTGTGCGAACCCCTCGCGCCCCGCCGCGGGATCGGTCATCGGCCGCAGCAGCGGCAGGAACACCGCCTCCGCGGTGCCCAGCGAGTTGAGCATCTGCCCGGGCCGGGTGACGCCCGCGGCGACCGCCCCGCACACGTGATCGTGGCCGCGGGTGGCGACGATGCAGCCAGCAGGCAGGCCGGTCGCCTCGGCGGCCGCGGCGGTGACCGGGCCGAGTCCGGTTCCGCCCGGCGCAAGCGGCGACAGCAGGCCCGGGTCGATCCCGGCCGCAGCGAGGATCTCCGCGCTCCATTCGCGCCGGTGCAGGTCGAATGGCTCGACCGGGAGATCGGCAAGGACCGCCTGTTCGCGATCACCGGCGTTTCGCTGCAGCCAATCTTCTCGCTCCTGAAACTGCTCTGGCTCAAGCAGGAGCGGCCAGAGGCGGGGCCC
>JBJTKE010000732.1:0-1502 GCA_046096285.1 Chloroflexota bacterium | reverse complement strand
TCATGAAGATGAAGAAGGCGTCGCCGAGGAAGCGGGGGGCGATCAGGGGAACGTAGGACCCGGTAAGGTTGAGATTGGCGAAGATCACGTAGGTGGGGATGAAGGTCACGATGGGCGGGACCATCATGGTGGCGAGGGTGACCGCGAAGAGGGCGTCGCGGCCGGGAAACTGCAGCCGCGCGAAGCCGTAGCCCACCGCGGCGCAGGAGATGACGGTGCCGATGGTCACCAGTCCCGCGTAGAAGATGCTGTTGCCGAGGAGTTTCCAGTAGGGGAAGTAGGGGTTCTCGAAGGCGCGTTGGAGGTTCACCCACTGGAAGGGGTCGGGCCACCACTCGGGCGGGCGGGCGAAGATGTCCCGCTTGGTCTTGAACGCCGAAATGACCATCCAGTAGAAGGGCAGCAGGAAGACCAGCGACACCGCGATCAGCGCCGCATGGCGGGAGAGCGCGCCGAGCATGGGCGGCCTGCGTCCCGGTCGCGGCGGGGGCGTGTCGAGCGAGGCTTCGGTCCGGGCCAGCATGGTCCCGGTCTCGGCGCGGTTCATCGCGATTCCCCCGCGTAGTGGACCCAGAACCGCGAGGTGCGCAGGACCGCGAGCGACAGCGCCAGCACCAGGAGGAAGAGGACCACCGAGAGCGCCGCCGCATAGCCCATCGAGAAGTAGCGGAAGGCGTTGCGGTAGATCAGCACGACGAACATCAGCGTGGATTCCAGCGGCTCGCCGTTGACGCCGCCGATGACGAGGGCCTGGGTGAACACCTGGAAGGAGCCGATGATGCCGATGATCAGGTTGAACAGGAGCACCGGCGTCAGCAGCGGGAGGATGACGCCCCAGAATCGCTGCCAGGCGTTGGCGCCGTCGAGTTGGGAGGCCTCGATCAGGTCCTGGGGGATGTCCTTGAGGCCGGCGAGAAAGGTGAGGGTCTCGACGCCGAGCGGCCAGAGGGCGAGCAGGATCAGCGCGGGCTTGGCCCAGAGCGGATCGTTGAACCAGTCGGGCGCGTCGATGCCGACGCGCGCCAGCAGCATGTTCACCGGGCCGCCGCGCGGCGAGAGCAGGAGCATGAAGACGATGGGGGCGGCCACCGGCGGGACGAGCGCCGGGAGGTAGAACACGGTGCGGTAGAAGCCGATGCCGCGCAGGGCCTGGTTGAGCAGCAGGGCCAGGCCGAGAGCGAGGACGATCTTCAGCGGCACGGAGATGAGGGCGAAGATGGCGGAGTTCTTCAGCGCGAGCCAGAAGGCGGGGTCACCGGCCAGCATCTGCCGGTAGTTGGCGAGACCGATCCAGCGGGGCGGCTCGATGACGTTGTACTCGGTGAAGGAGTACCAGGCGGTCGCCAGCACCGGGTAGGCGGTGAAGACGAGCAGGGAGATCACCCACGGCAGCACGAACAGCAAACCGGCTCGGGTCTGCTGCTGGCGGAGGGTGAGAGGGGCGCCGGGTCGCGTCATCGGGGGCCGTCCGCGGTTGGGGGAGAAGACCGGGGCGGGGGCGC
>JBJTKE010000731.1:0-5647 GCA_046096285.1 Chloroflexota bacterium | reverse complement strand
GGGCCTGATGATCCCCTTTGAGTCGGTCATGATCCCGCTCTTCTATCTCGAGCGCGATCTCGGCCTGCTCGGCACCTATCTCGGCTTCATTGTCCCCGGGATCGCGCTGCGCCTGCCCTTCGGCATCTTCCTGATGCGCGGCTTCTTTCGCGGCCTTCCGTCCGAACTGGCCGATGCCGCGCGAGTGGACGGGGCCAACGAATGGCAGGCATTCCGGGACATCATGGCGCCGCTCGCGTGGCCGGGCATGGCGGCGCTGATCGTCTTCCAGTTCCTGTGGACGTGGAACCAGTTCCTGCTGCCGTTGGTGATGGTCCAGACGGACGAACTGCGCCCGGTGAGCACGGGCATGATGTACTTTTTCGGCCGGTTCACGGCCCAGCGCGATCTCATCGCCGCCGGCGCGGTCATTGCCATGATCCCGGTGCTGCTCTTGTACCTCGTCATGCAGCGGCGATTCATCGAGGGGGTGACGGCTGGAGCGCTGAAGTCGTGAGCACGCTCGGCGCTGGCCCGCGCCCCGATGCTGCCGGGCGGTGTCGTCCGCGTCCCGCCCGTTTGACCAGGCGGGCGGCGCCGGGTTCCCCGATGCGACGGATGCGGAGCCGGACGGGTGGGTATACTGCCACGCATGAATTATCGCCAGTTGCTGGAGCGGCTTCACGCGTACCTCGATCCGGAGGTCTACCTGGAGATCGGGGTCAATGCCGGAGGGTCGCTGCGGCTTGCCCGTCGCCGTGCGATCGCCATCGACCGCAATTTCCGGCCGCTTCAGCCGGACCTGCGGGAGCGGCCGGGCTTTTCCTTTCACGAGCAGACCAGCGACGACTTCTTCCGGGACCATCGCCCGGAGGAGGTGCTGGGCGACCGGCGGGTCGATTTCGCGTTCATCGACGGTCTGCACGAGGCCGGCCAGGTGCTGCGCGATGTCGTCAACGTCGAGCGGTGGAGCCATCCGTGGACCATCGTGGCGCTGCACGACTGCTGGGCGCGGGACCCCGAGATCGCGTCCCGGGTGCGCCAGCGGCCCGGCTGGGCAGGCGATGCCTGGCGGGTCGTTCCGTTCCTGCAGCGCCATCGGCCAGATCTCGACCTGCTGGTGCTCGACGCGCCGCCGACCGGGCTCGTGCTGATCGGCGGCATGAACGCGGACGCCCCGGATGTGCTCCCGCTCGCCAGCGAGTTGATGGACCCTCCCGACCTCTCCCATGATGAACAGGTCCGCGAGTTCATCGCCTTCCGGGACCGGCAGTCCGCGGCCGATCCCGAAGCGTTCCTCGCCCCCCTCGAGGGCGCGGGCGGTCCCGCCGCAGGCTGACGCCGCCGGCGCGGGTGGGCCGAACCCGGCGCGGCGGGTATCCTGCGCGGGTGATTGACCCCGGCGCGGCGCGCCGGGAGGCAGCAGGACCGCGTGGCGGCGCTCTCCCGCCGGCGCCCGGTTACCGAAGGGCGATGCTCCGGATGAAGTACCTCAAGGTGCTGAAGGCGTTGCACCAGCAACTCGACCCCGCCGTCTACCTCGAGGTCGGGGTGCGGGCGGGCCGCTCCATCGCCCGGGCGCCCCACGTGGCGGTCGGCATCGACCCGGACCTTTCCCCGCTCCGGCCGGAGGTGCGCGATCGCCCCGGCTTCCGGTTTTTTGAGGAGGAGAGCGACGTCTTCTTCCGCCGCCACACCCGCGAGGAGGTGCTCGGGCAGGCGCGGGTCGATTTCGCCTTCATCGACGGTCTGCATCATTCCGACCAGGTCGCCCGGGACTTCGCCAACGTCGAGCGCTGGAGCCACCCCGGCACGGTCGTCGCGCTGCACGACTGCTGGCCGGACCGGCCGGAGATGGCCTACCGGGAGACCTGCCCCGGCCAGTGGGCGGGCGATTGCTGGCGCATCGTGCCGTTCCTGCGCCGGCATCGGCCGGACCTCGAACTGACGGTGCTCGATTCCGGGCCGACCGGGCTGCTGATCGTCCGGGGGCTCAACCCGGACGCGCCCGACATGGCGCAGTTGGCGCAGGAACTCGACGGCGAGGCGGCGGCCCCGCGCGACCAGCAGGACCGCGAGTTCGCCCGGTACCGGGAGACCGGCATCGCGGTCGAACCGGCCGCGTTTCTCGCCACGCTGGGCTGGACCGCTCCCGAGGGCGACGACGAGGACTGACCGGCGCCCGCCGAACCCGGCGCGGCAGGTCAGGTGCGGGAGCGCACCAGCCAGGTCCGCAACTGCCGGGGGTTGAGCGAGACGGCGTCCTCCGGGTGCAGGCGCTCGGCCGCGAGCGCGGCGATCGCCGAGGCCGCCTCGGCCCCGAAGCCGCCCTCGGCGGCGGCCCACTGGGCGAAGCCGAGCAGGTCGGTCCGGTAGCGCATCAACCGGCCGAGATCGGGTTCGGCGCGAACGAGGGCGCAGAGGCGCAGGGCGGCGTCGTCGGCCCCGGGGTCGCGGCGGAGGGCGTCGTACTGGGTCAGCAGCAGGGCGACCGGCCAGGAGGTGCGGGCGGTCTCGCGCGCCTCGCGCTCGATGGCCGCCGGAAGATCGCTCTCCTCGGCCAATGCCTCGCGGATCGCGGCGTGCAGCCAGAGTTCGGCGTATTCGGCGTCCTGCCCGGGCAGGGACCGGAGCAACGCGCGGCGGGTGCGGCTGCGGATCAGGCCCGCGCCGTCGAGGTAGTCGGCGACGGCGCCGGCGTCGATGCGCTGGGGGGTGATCTGGTAGCCGCCGGTGAGCGCGCGGCCGCCGCTGTCCATCGCGTTGAGGAAGGTCGTCGGCGCTTCCGCGAGCGCGGAGACGAGCGGAAAATTGCGCGGGATGAAGCGCCCGTGGGCAAGCAGGTGCAAGCGCGCCCCGGGCGGCGAGAAGAGCACGCCGTGCGCCGCGCTGCCGACCGCGGAGACGATCTCGCGGTGGCTGGCGAAGAGGCGGGCCTGCTCGCGAATGGGCATCCGCTCCGGGCAGGCGATGCGGAAGCCGTTGTCGGTGAGGATGTCCTCCAGCCATTGCTCGCCGGCGGCCGTGCGGTTGTGGGAGCCGAGCAGGCGGCGGCTGAGATAGAGCGGCTGGCCGGCTGGAGCGCCGTCCGCGCCGAGGCGGGCGGCCATGCGGCGGAACATGGCGGCGAAGGCCGGATTGCCGGAGCGCTGCTGGATGAAGAGCGCCTCGGGCACGATGAGCCGCCCGACCCGCACCGGCTCGCGGATGAGCAGCAGGCGGGATTGGTCCACCCCGAGGGCGGCGAGCAGGTCGTACTGCCAGGCCGCGAGGAGTTTTTCCCGGGTGGTGGAGTAGTGCAGGAAAACGGGCAGCGCGGCGTCGAGGTGGTCGATGGCCCAGGCGCGGGAGAGAGTCTCCAGCAGGAAGCGCCCGAAGTGCGGGTCGAACCAGCCGAGGTAGATGCCCGCCTCAAGCCGGATGGCCGGCTCTGGCGCGTCGAGCCCGGCGGCGCTGGTGACGGCCTTGCCCCGGCCGCGCCGGAGATCGGCCAGTTCGACCGGCGAGCCGGTTGCGTCGAGCACGCCGCCGGTGAAGCCGGGGCCGTCGTCGTCGCGGTCGTCGCCGCGCAGCTTGAGGCCGGGAACGAGGATGGCATCCGCGATGACGGCGGTTTCCGGGTCGTCGCTGTCCAGCCAGGGCACGGCGAGCATGCGCCGGATCTCGGCGGCGGCCGGGGCGTCATACCCTTCGAGCCGGAACAGGCCGGGGTCGAGCGAGCGGGCGCTTTCTGGGCGGCTGGGCTCGCGTGGTGCCTGGGGGCGGTCGGCGCGTTCCTGGCGCGCGGCCTGGGAGCGCTCGCGCTCCGCGAGGCGCTCGGCCTTCCCGGCCTTTTCCCGCTCCCGCGCGGCAAGCCGACCGGATTTCTCCTGCTCGCGGGCGGCGCGGGCGGCGGCGTCCCGCTGCCGCTCCTCGGGCGTGCGGTCCTTGCCGCGGTTGCCGCCCTCGCGGGCCGGACGGGGGCGTTCGTCGGTCATGGCGGCCTTTCCTGGCGCGGTGGGCCGCTCGCGGATTCGCGGCCGCGGGAAGGATAGCCGCGTGGGCGGCTTCCCGGCGTCGGCGGGGCGGGAAGGGGCCCGGTTCCGGCACGATCCGTGCGTATCGGGGTAGAGTTGCCGCATTGTTGCGCGAATCACCCCGGAGACCTGCCCCGCGGCGCCGCGCGTTCCCGTTCCTGGAGATTTCCATGCCCGAAGAGATCGCCGATCCGTCCGCGGCCGCCCCGGCGCCGGCCCGCAAGCCGCGGACGAAAAAGAGCGCTGCGCCCGAAGAGTCGCCCGCCGTCGCCGAACCGGAGGCCAAACCGAAGCGGACCCGCGCCAGGAAGGCCGACCCGGATGCGTCGCTCGCGGTCGCGGACGACGTTCCTGTGCCCGCGATGGCCGCCGAGATCCCGGTTCCGGCGCTGACCGTGCCGGACGAGGCGCTCGACGCGATCGTCGCCGCCGCGGCCGCCGACCTGGCCGCCCACGGAGAACCGGAGGCCAACGAGGCCTTCGCCGACGAGGAACCCGCCGCCGTCAAGCGCGAGTCCGGGGCGCAGCGGCGCGCGCGCAAGAAGGCCGAGGCCGAGGCGGGGGCCGGGGCCGGTGTCGAAGCCGGTGCTTCCGGCGATGGCGCGGCGCCTGCCGCCGCGGCGCACCCCGCCGTGCCGGCGGCGCGGGTGACCGAGGATGGCGAGACGGTGGAGCCCGCCTTCGCCCAACTCGGGCTGGGGGAGGCGCTGCAGCAGGCGCTGAAGGACGTCGGCTACGAGGAGCCGACCCCGATCCAGGTGCAGACCATCCCGGTGATGCTGGCCGGGGGCGACATCATCGCCCAGGCGCAGACCGGGAGCGGCAAGACCGCCGCCTTCGGGCTGCCGATCATCGAGTCGATCGACCCCCGGGTCCGCTCGCTGCAGGCGCTCATCCTCTGCCCGACGCGGGAACTCGCGATCCAGGTGGCGGAGGCGCTCCACAAGTACGGGCGGCACAAGGAGGTCGAGACGCTGCCGATCTACGGCGGCCAACCCTACGAGCGGCAGTTCCGCGGGCTGCAGCGGGGTGTGCAGATCGTGGTCGGCACCCCGGGCCGCGTCATGGATCACATGCGCCGCGGCACGCTCAATCTCGACACCCTGCGCTTCTTCGTGCTCGACGAGGCCGAGGAGATGCTCGACATGGGCTTCATCGACGACATCGAGTGGATCCTCGAACACGCCCCGGCGGGCCGGCAGACGGCGCTCTTCTCGGCCACCATGCCGCCGCGCATCGCCGATCTCGCCCGCCAGCACCTGCGCGACCCGCAGCGGATCACCATCGCCGGGCGGGAGATGACGGTCCCCCAGATCCAGCAGGTGTCCTACGAGATCCCGCGCGCTCGCAAGGTCGATGCGCTGACCCGTGTGCTCGACGCCGAGACCCCGTCGAGCGCGATGATCTTCTGCCGCACCAAGAACCAGGTGGACGAACTCGGCGAGGCCCTGATGGCTCGCGGCTACGCCGTGGAAACCCTGCACGGCGATCTCTCGCAGGTGCAGCGCGACCGGGTGATGCGCCGCTTTCGCGGCGGCCAGGCCGACATCCTGATCGCCACCGACGTGGCCGCGCGCGGGCTCGACATCCCCGACGTCTCCCACGTCATCAACTACGACATTCCGGACAGCGCCGAGGCCTACGTGCACCGC
>JBJTKE010000730.1:0-12756 GCA_046096285.1 Chloroflexota bacterium | reverse complement strand
CGGGTTCTCGGGATCGAAGCGGCCGTGGCAGGCGAAGTGGATCAGCGGCCGCGCCCCGGCGTCCCGCACCCGGGAAACCGTGGCCTCGCCGCCGGAAACCAGTTCCGCGTCGCCCAGCGTGGCGGCGATGTCCGCCGCCTCCTCGGCGATGCGGGGCGCGGCCGGATCGGCCACCGCCACCACCAGCGGCGCGCCACCATCGATGGCCATCGAGCCGCGCCCGAGCCGGGCGAGCAGGCTGGCCGACGGCGCGGCAGTGATCTCGGCCCGCTGCGCCAGGTACTCGCCTTTCTCCTCGTCGTAGAGCGCGGCGAAGGGGAGCCCGTGCAGCACGCCGTGGGGAACGATCGTCAACCGCCCGGCGCCGGAGAGATGCCCCTCCAGCGGCCGGATGAGTTTCTCGTACAAGGCAGCCAGGTCGGCGCGGGCGGCGAGGGTCATCCGCTCCCCGCGCGGGGTCGCCATCGCCTCCGGCCCGGCGGCCAGCGCGCGGGCGACCTGGAACTGGAACCGGTCCGCGAGCCCGGCCAGTTCCCCGGTCGTGGCGAGGGTACGCACGGCGTGTGCCACGCCGTCACGCAGCACGAAGGCGATCAGTTCGTCATGTGCCTCGACGTACTCGACCAGCGCCGAGCCGTCGTCCACCAGCGCCAGCGCGCCGTCCAGCCCGATGGTCGGGGCGAAGAGACCGCCCACGCCGCGCGTGCTGGCGAGCCGGTCCTGCAGCAGATCCAGTTCGCGCTCCAGCCGGTGCACCCGCTCCTGCCAGCTGGCGTCGCCGAGAGCGGAGCCATCCTGCTGGGCGAGTTCGCTGTAGTGCCATTCCAGTTCGGCGCGGACGCGGGCGAGGTCCTCCAGCAGGCGAGCCTCGGCGGGGTCGGCCATCGTGGCCGCCTCGGTCTCCAGCATTCCGCTGGCGAGATCGAGCAGCGCGCGGCCCTTGGCCTGCTCGGCGAAGGCGAAGGCCTCGGCCACGCCCGCGGGGCCGCGGTCCAGCGCGGCCAGCAGGGCGTCGTCGTAGAGTTCGAGCCGGTCGCCCAGCCAGCCGGAGCGGAACCGCTCGGCCTGCAACATGCCGCGCACCCGCTCGACCTGGGCGATGGCCTCGCGGAAGTCCTCCGCCGCGCCGTCCAGGTCGCCGGTGGCGAGTCGGATCTTCGCCCGCAGGTGCAGCAGATCGGCCAGCATCGGGGCGAGATCGAGATCGGTCGCGGTTTCGATGGCGAGATTGGCCTCGGCCAGCGCCTCGCCGCTCTCACCGGCGGCCAGCAGCGCCCGGCCCAGCAGCGCGCGGGCGGCCAGCGCGTCCAGCGAGAGATCGCCGAGGGCGTCGAGCGCCTCGCGCACCGTTCCGGCGGCCCGTTCGGCGTCGCCCGCCGCAAGGTCGATCCGGGCCAGCGCGATCGCCGCCTGGGCCGCGCTCGGGGCCATGCCCAGATCACGGAACCGTCCGAGGGCCGCCAGCAGCACCGGCTCGGCCTCGAGTTCGCGATTTAGCCTGAGCAGCGCCAGACCCAAGCCAAGTCTGGCCGTGCCGCTCTCGTTAGCCAACTCCAGACTGTCAAGTGTGGGTATTGCTGACTGATAACGGTCGGCTGCCTCTGCTGCAAGACCGAGGGCAGCAAGACCATCAGCGTAATCCAAGTCAAGCATAGCGACATCGGCGATTGAGCCTTCTGATTCGAGTTGCCGTCGACCACGCTCAAAATGGAACATCGCCTGGTGGAGTTCACCCTTCCTAACGAAGAGGTAAGCCAAGTTCTGCTCGACCATAGCCGCCGACCAGTGCAAGCCTTCCCGGGCAAACAATTCCCCAGCCAGATCAAGTGCCTCTTTCGACTCTTCTAGCCTTCCCAACCCCATCAACACAAGACCACGGTTGCTTTGAATCTGTGCAAGCACATCACCGTTAGCCATTCTGTGGGCACGATCATAGTGTTCGAGAGCGGATGACAAATCTCCGCGGGAATGACAAACAGCGCCTAAGTTGGTGTCAGCTCTCACCACCAAATCCTGAGCGCCGACCTCTTCAAAAGCGGCACGAGCAAGGAATCCTGAAGCCAGCGCCTCGTCAAACCGTCCGAGGCGAAACAGCGCTTGAAGCGCCGCCATATGAGCTCGGCCAAGTTCGCGCTTGAGTCCATTTCCGACCGCAATCTCTACCGCCGTGTTTGCAACTAATACCGCTTCATCGAGCCGCCCACAGTACGCAAGCGAAGTCGCCAGCGCGCTCCGTGCTTCGCTCCGAGCAACCGGCGACCCCAACTCATCCGCAAGCGCGACGAGCGCCTCCCGCACCGCCAGCCCCCGACCGATGTCGGCGGCGGCGATGCGGTCGGCGCTGTCGCTCAACTGGAGCACCAGAGCGTCCGGGTCCGCGGCCGAGCGCACCCGGGCGACCTGCTCGGCCAGCGGCAGGCCCAGCAGCTCCTCCAGGGTTGCGGCGATGTCGGCGTTCGTGCCGGTCATCCTCGGCTCCGTTCCTGATATCTGTTGCGTGCTACCTGCCGTTGCGCACGGGCAGCTTCGGCAGGACGTAGACGAAATCCTTCGTGTGCATGATCACGTCCCAGTCGCCCTCGGGGAGTTCCGCCCGGAACATGCCGGTCGGGTCCGCGGCGGCGCTGAGGCTCATCGGGGCGGCCTTGCGGGAAACGAACTCGATCCGGTCCACCACATCTTCGCCGGAGACCTGGCCCATGAGGGACCAGTTGGTCTTCGGCGAGATCGGCGCGGTCAGCCGCAGATCGAACTCGGCCGGGCCGGCGGCCAGCGTCAGGTGACGCGCCCCGCCCACGCCGCGGACGCCGGAAAGCCCCGGCGCCAGCGACCCCCAGCTGTCGAACACGATCTCGCAGACGATCCGCTTGACCGGCTGGGTGACGGCCTCCATGAGGCCAGCCAGCTTGCTCCCGTTCGCCGCACGCTCCGCCATCAGCTGCTGCGCCCGGAGCAGGGTCGCGGCGGGCGGCGTGTCGAAGCGGTCCGCGCGAACCGCGGCCGCCAGCGTGAGGTGGGTGGCGACGAGTCCCCCGCATGAGGCGCACTCGCCGACGTGCGCGGCCAGCGCCGCCAGCGGGCCAACCGGATCGTCGGCATACATGAGCAGTTGCTCTTCCGTCGGGTGTGTCATCGCCTGTTTCTCCCTTTGCATCGGACGCTCCACCTGACAAGAGGATGATGCCCGCGAAAAGATACCCACGCCATCCGGATCATCGGCTAGCGCAGGTGCGGGATTTTTCGCTGACACTTTCCACGTGCGAGCGAATCTGCGGGGATGCGTCGCATGAGGTCCCTGGTTCTGCCGGTCCTCACCTCCCATCGTCCCCGGAACCTGCGGAAGCCGGGCGCCCCTGCGCCGTCTCCGGTGGTTCCCGCCGCCGGGCGGGTCGCACATGGCGTGCCACCGCCAGCCCCGTCATCGCGCCCGGCGCGGCGCACCGCCCGCCACGCTCCGGTCCCTCCGCCCCCGCCCGCCGCCGCCCGCGCCAGCGCCGCCGGAACCCGCCACATTTCGGCCAAACCACGACGAAACGCCCCGCTTCCTCGCACAGCAGGCGGGGCTTCGGGGTGAGGGCCGATGCCTCGTACCAACGCTTCCCCCCACCACGACGAAACCCCACTCCCGCCGCAGCGGAAGAGGGGTTGGGGAGGGGGCCTGAAGCCAAACCCGGGGCGCGGCTAGATGCGCTCCAGCCCGAGGTCCTTCAGGATGCCCTGCACCTTCCGCAGGCAGCGGGCGCGGGTCGGGCCGATGCTGCCGACCGGCATCCCGAACTCCGCGGCGATGGCCTGGTAACTCTGCTCCGACGAGTCGAGGAAGAGCGCGGTCAGCAACTGCCGGCAGCGCGGATCGAGCCGCTCCATCGCGGCCCGCACCGTCAGGTCCCGCTCGTACTGCTCGACCGCCGAGCCGACCGGCTCGCTCTCGTCGAGCACGCTCTCGTCCAGGTCGGTGAAGCGGCCGTGCTGCTTGCCCACCCGCCAGCTCTCGCGGCGGGTCGTGGTCATCAGCCAGTAGGGCAGCGATCCCGGGTCCTCGATCTGGTCGAGCCGCTTCAGCAGCGTCGAGAACACCGTCTGGAACACGTCGTCCGCGTCCTCGGGCGACAACCCCAGCCGCCGCGGGATGCTGTAGACCATCCGGCCGTACCGCTCCACCAGCGAGTTCCACGCCCCCTGGTTGCCGTCGCGGCAGGCGCGCAGCAGCGCGGCGTCCGTGCCGTCGCCCCCGGCTGCCCCGTTCTTCCGCTCCGGCCCGTCCGGTTCGGTCACCCCACGGTCCCTTCCTGCAGGGACAGTATCGCACCGGACGATCAATTTGGCGTCAGATTGGCTCACATGCCGACATGGGGGCGAGCGCCGGGAACGGGGGAAACCGCCCGGATCGCCGGGTCAGCGGCAGCCCGCCGCCGCGCCGATATCCACCCGGCCCGCGCCCGCGCCGCCGCCGCGCACCGCGTCCGCCGTGGCCGCCAGCCGCCCGGCCAGCCGGGAGGGCGTCCATCCGGCGTACCGGCTGTCCAGCGCCGCGACCGCCCCGCTCACCCACGGGGCCGCCATGCTCGAGCCGCTCCAGGTCGCGAACCGGCTGCCGACCCCCTGCGCCCCGGAGGGAAAGGCGCTCGCGATCGCCACCCCCGGCGCTCCGAGGTCGATGCCGGACGCCGCCGAGTTGAAGCTCGCCGCCCGGTCGTTGCGGTCGGTCGCTCCCACCGCGATCACCCCCGGCAGAGCGGCCGGGTACTCCGCCCGCCCGGACGCGCCGTCGTTGCCCGCCGCCGCCACCACCGCGATGCCCGCGCCCAGCGCGCGCTGCACCGCCTCGGCCACCGCGCGGGAGTTGCCGGTCGAGCCCAGCGACAGGTTGATCACGTTCGCCCGCTGCCCCACCGCGTAGTGGATCGCCCGGGCGAGGTAGAAGGCCTGCCCCGCGCCGTCCGAATCGAGCGCCTTGATCGGGAGGATGTTCGCCCGCGGCGCGGCCTGCAGCACGATTCCCGCCACATGCGTGCCGTGCCCGACCGCCTCGTCGATCAGCGGCACGGACGTGCCGTACTGCAGGTCGCCGTCGTCGTTCAGCCCGTTGCCGGTGTCGTCGATCGAGGTGGAGCCGTCGAAGGCGTTCCAGCCGCCGCGGATCCGCCCGGCGAAGGCGGGATGGGTGCGCTGGATGCCGGTGTCGATCACGGCCACCAGCGTGTTCTTCCCGCTGGCGCAGGATGCCGCCTGCTCGGCCGCGGTCTTCGCCTTCCCCCACGAGACGCCGGTCTTGCTCGCCTCCGGCTTCCCGGTGTCCCGCGGGAAGAAGCGGCTCGGGTTGCCCTGCGGCGCATTGCCGACGTAGTTCAGTTCCGCCCACAGCACCGGGCGCGCGTCGTTGATCTCGACATCGAGCAGTTCGTCGACCAGGTCACGCTCGGACACCGCGTCGTCGTCCAGGGCGGCGTAGCCGAACAGGAACACGCCCGTTCCCTCGATCGCGCCGAGTTGGGTCATCGCGATCTCCTCGTCGGCCATCTCCGCGACGACCGCGGCCAGGTCGGCGCCGGCCCGCAGCGCCACGATCACCTCGCCCGCGCAGAACTCCCCGCCGTCTCGGTCGACCTCGCAGCTCTCGGCGCGGTCGCCGTCGTTCAGGTCCTCGTCGTGCTCGTCGTCGTCCCCGGATTGGCTGGACGGCCCGGCGGCATGGCGCGGCGCCGCCGCCCGCTGCCGCGCGGGGTCCGCGCCGCCATCCCGCCGCTTCGCCGCGGCATCGCCCTGCCCGGCCAGCCCGAATGGGCCGGACAGGACCGGCAACGCCGGCGCGGCAAGCTGCGCAGCCAGCAGCAGGGCCGCCAGCGAAAGCGCGATCGCGGTCCGGATCAGGCCGGTCATGATGCTCCTCCCAGCACGAACGCCGCCCAGAACGCCGGGTGCGGCAGGATGCCCAGCAGGTCCAGCTGCGCGTGCCGCAGGGCCGACGCCGGGGAATGTCCGGTATCCATGAAACGGTAGAGCCGCCGCATCAGTTCCGTGGTGGCCGCATCGTCGGCCAGCCACAGGCTGTAGATGAGGGACGCCGCCCCGGCGGCCAGGAAGGCCCGCGCCAGCCCGGCCAGGTCGTCGGCCCCGGAGACCGCCGAGCGGCCAGTCTCGCATCCGGACAGCGTGACCAGCCGCGCCCGCAGCCCGAGCGACGGGATCTCCCGGGCCGTCAGCCAGCCGTCGGCCAGTTTCAGCCCAGAGGCCAGCGGGGCGTCGGCGTCAAAGCGGCCGTGGCAGGCGAAATGGATCGTTCCCGCCTCCCGCGCCGCCTCCCGCACCCGCGCGATCGTCGCCGCCGCGCCGTGCAGCTCGCGGCCCGCGGGCAGCAGCGCGGCGACCGCCGCGGCCTCCTCGTCGATCCGCGGCGCGGCGGCGTCGGCCACGCCGACCACCAGCGGCGGGCCGCCGCTCGCGACGGGCGCCCGCCCGAGCACGCTGGCGCTCGGCACGGTCACCACCTCGAAGCGCTCGATCAGGCGCAGACCCGACGCCTCGTCCCGGAAGGCGGCGGCGGGCAGGCCATGCAGCGGGCCGTGCGGCGCAACGATCAGGCGCGATGCTCCGCCAATGGCCCCCAGCAGCGGGGCGGCCAGCAGGCGATGCAGTTCGCCCAGCACCCGGTCCGCGTCCGCGGTCATGCGCGCGCCGCGGGGGGTGGCCATCGCCGCCGGTCCGGCCGCCAGCGCCCGGTTCACCTGGAAGGCGAACCACGTCCGGAGTTCCTCGATCTCGGCCACCGCGCACAGGTCGGGGAACGCCGTCGCCTGCCCATCGGCGACCACCACCGCCATCATCCGGCCGCCCGCGGCGAAGTACTCCACCAGCGCGGACCCGGCGGGCAGCAGGGCCGCCGTCTCCGCCAGCGAGAGCGGGCGGCCGTAGAGCCCCGCGACGCCGCCCGCCGCCGCCAGCCGGTCCTCGAGCGCGGCCAGCCCGGCCTCGATCCGGCGGATCGCCGCCCGGCGCTCGTCGGTGCGCGGCGACGGCTCGCCCGGCTCCGCCGCGTCGCTATAGCGCCATTCGAGTTCGGCGCGGAGGGTGGCCATCTCCTCCAGCAGTCGCCGCTCGTCGGGATCGGCGGCGGGCGCGTGGTCCAGCGCGGCGGCCCCGCCCAGCGCGTCCAGCAGGGCGCGCCCGCGGGCCGCCTCGATCCAGCCGAAGGCCTCGGCCACCCCGGCCGGACCCTGCCCCAGCGCGGCGGCCACCGCCTCCTCGTACAGCCCCAGCCTCGACCCGAGCCACGCCGCCCGGAACCGCTCCGCCTGCAGCGCCCCGCGCACCCGCTCAAGTTCGCGCACCGCCGCGCGGTACTCGGCCAGCGCGCCCGCGCCGTCGCCTGCGGCGAGCAGGGCGCGGCCCCGCAGCCGCCGCAGGTCGGCCAGCGCCGGGGCAAGGTCCAGCGCGGCCGCCGCCGGCAGCGCCGCGTCGATCTCGGCCAGCGCGGCGCGCGGGGCGCCCTCGGCCAGCGCCGCCAGCGCCAGCGTCTCGCGCGGCCCGAGCGCCTCGGCGGGGCGATCCTGCAGGGCGGCCAGCGCGGTGGCGGCAAGCGCCCGCGCCCCGGCGGCGTCTCCGCCCGCCAGCGCCAGTTCGGCCCGCAGCGCGTCGATTCGCGCCATCGCCAGCCCGGAATCATGCGCGGCGGCGGCAGCGGCGGCCGAGTCCAGCATCGCCGCCGCCTCGCCGAGGCGTCCGAGCCGGAGCAACTGCCGCCCGGCGCCGGTCCGCGCCTGCGCGGCCTCCCCGGCCAGCCCGCGCTCCTCCAGCCCGGGAATGACCTCCTCCCACGCGGCGAGCGCCTGCCCCGGCAGGCCGATCGCCGCGAAGGCCTCGGCCTGATCGGCCAGCAGCCGGGCGAGGTGCACCGGGGCGTCGTCGCGCTCGAGGTACCGGCGGCCCCGCTCGAAATGGCGCATCGCGCTGGCCAGCCGCCCCTGCCGCACCGCGAGGTAGGCAAGGTTCTCCTCGGCCACCGCCGCCCCCCAGCCCAGCCCCTCGCGGTCGAAGCGCTCCACCGCCGCGGTGAAGGCCGCTTCCGCTCCCGCGTAGTCATCCAGCGCGATCAGCGCCAGCCCGCGGTTGGAATCGAGCTGCCCGAGGGTGGCGGGGTCGTCGTCGAGCAGCGCGGCGGCGCGGTCGTAGCAGGCGATCGCGGCGCGGGGGTCGTCGGTCATCTCGTGCGCCGCCCCGAGGTTGATCTCGGCCCGGGCCTCGAGGTCCCGCTCCCCGGCGGCGGCGAACACGGCGCGGGCCCGCTCCCCGGCGGCGATCGCCTCCGCGTACCGGCCTAGGCTCGCCAGCGGATGCACCGCGCCCAGCCGCGCCCGCGCCTCCGCGACGGCCAGCCCGGCCCCGCCCGCGAGCGCCGCCGACTCCTCGCAGGCGGCCAGCGCCTCGTCGAAACGGCCCGCGTAGGCCAGCGCCATCGCCCGCACGCTGCGCGCCTCGGCGCGGGCGGCGGGACCGCCGAGATCATCGGCCAGCGCCGCCAGCAGATCGGCCAGACCCAGCGCGCGCCCGGCCTCCGCCGAGGCGACCCGCTGCACCTCGGCGGCCAACGCCAGCAGGGCGGCGTCTGGCTCGCCGGCGGCCCGCAGCGCCGCCGGGCGATCCCCCGGGCGCAGCGCGACGAGAGCGTCCAGCAGGCTCGCGGGATCGGGGGCGGCGACCATCGGCATCGCGGCGGCTCCCGCCCGCTACCCGAGCTCGACGCCCGGCAACACCACCAGCGTGCCGTCCAGGTTCACCTCGAGCTCGTAGCGCCCGGCGGGCGCGGCCAGCGAGAACGCCCCGAAGCCGTCCGGCTCCGCGGCCGCCACCCGCTCGCCGTCGCGCACCAGCGCCACCTCGCGCGCGGCGCCATCACCCGCGCCGGTGGCCACCTGCCCGACCAGCCGCAGCACCGCCGCGCCCGGCTCGGCGGCCAGCACCTGCACATCGGCGTCGAGCGCTGGCTCGGCGGCGGACCACGACAACTGGCGGCCGTCCGCCGCGCCGCGCACCGCCGCGAAACCCGGGGCCAGCCTGCCCCAACTGTCGAACACCAGATCGGCCACCATCCGCCTGACTGGCGCGGCCGCGTCGGCGGCGCGGGAGCGCAGGGTCGGCCGGGTGGCGGCGAACAGGGCATGCACCCCGGCGATCACCGCCGCGGGCGCCTCCACGCTGTCGTCCTCGCGCACGGCGGAGCGCACCACCGCATAGCGGCGCACGGTCCCGACGCACTCGGGACAGGCGGCGAGATGGGCGATCACCGGCAGCGCCGCGGAGGGCGAGAGTTCGCCGGCGGCGTGCGCGATCAGGATTTCGTCGACCGGGTGGTTGGCAGCGTCCATGTCGTTCCCCGCATCCATGGCCTTGGTCCGCGCCTCGGCCCCGTTCCCGCCTCCTGATGCAGCAGAGCGGCCGCGTTCGCCGTTTGATACACGCCCCGGTTTCATGTCCCGTTCATCCTTCGCCGGCGGCGTCGAGCCCGTACTCCGCGAGGATCGGCTCCAGTTTGCGGAAGCAGCGGGCCCGCGTCGGCCCGATGCTGCCGATCGCCATCCCCAGCCGGGCCGCGATCTCCTCGTAGGGCGGCTGCCCGTCCGGCAGCAGGAAGAGCGCGGTCAGCAGGTTCCGGCACTTCTCGTCCAGCCGCGCCAGCGCCGAGCGCACCGCCTGCTCCCGCTCCAGCCGCTCGATGTCGGCCACCGGCCCGTCGTCGATCGCCGGCAACACCTCCGCCAGCCCGTCGAGGTCGGCGTGGCCGCGGTTGCGGCCCGCCACCTTCCAGCACTCGCGTCGAGTGGTGGTGATCAGCCAGGCCGACAGCCGCGTCTGGTCCTGCAGCCCCGGGAGCGCCCGCAGCACCGAGGCGAACACGTTCTGGAAGACGTCGTCGGCGTCCGCGTCGGACATGCCCATCCGGCGGGGGATCGAGTACACCAGCCGCCCGTACCGCCGGACCAGTTCCTGCCAGGCCCGCTCCTCGCCCGCCAGGCAGGCGGTCACCAGCGCCGCGTCGTTCCACTCCCCGATTGACGCGGCTTGCGGTGGCACGAGGCGGCGCCCTCCTGTGACCCTGTGAGACGTTTTCGCGCCGCAACGCTACCGCCCGCGCGCGGTTTCGGCAACCACCGCGCCGGCAGCGAACGGCGCAGCCCCGGCCCGACGGGCCGGGGCTCGGAGTTCGAGGCTCGGGGCTGGTCCCGGGTTCGCCCGCCGCCCTGCCGGCGCGAGCCGGCACGTCAGCGGTTCCCGGGCGGACGGCCGCTAGTCGTCCTCGTTCTCGTTCTCGTCTTCGTTCTCGTCCTCATTCTCATCTTCGAGGTCGTCGTCGACGCCATCGCCGTCGTCGTCCGCGTCCTCCAGGTCGTCGAGGCCGTCGCAGTCGTCATCCTCGTTGGCGTCATCCTGGTCGCCATCGTCGATGCCGTCGCCGTTCACGTCCTCGGAACCGTCCACCTGTCCGGCGCCGTCGGGGTCGGCCTTCGCGAGGTTGCCGCGAACCTCGTTCTCGTCCTCGTCGTCGATGTCGTCGCCGTCCGAGTCGAGGTCCGAGGCATCGTCGGTCGCCGCGCCGCTGCCGTTGTCGCAGGAATCGGCGCTGGCCAGCAGGTCGTCCTCGTCCTCGTTGGCGATGCGGTCGCGATCCGCGTCCTCGTCGCCGTCGGGTATCCGGTCGCGGTCGCTGTCGGCCACATTGAGCGCGGTGCCCATCGTCCGCTCGTCGGCGTTGTCGACGCCGTCCCGGTCCCGGTCCTCATCGCCGTCGTTGATCCCGTCGCGGTCGCTGTCGGCCACCTTCGGGTTGGTCCCGGCCAGTCGCTCCTCGGCGTCAGTCAGGTTGTCGCGGTCCTTGTCGAGCTTCGCATCGAGCTTCAGGATCGCTCCGTGATTGCGGGCATGCGCGGCACGCTGGTGCGGACCTGCGGCCGCCGATGGCACGGCCAGCGCCCCGCCCATCATCCACCCGCTGATCGTCACCGCCACGACGCCGATCCGCAACGCCGCCGCCGCCTTCTCCACCCGGTGCATCGCCCTGCTCCTCATCTCCGGCTCCGGCGCGGCTGGCCGATCCCTTCGGCCCGCTCCCGCGCCGTCCGCCGCGAGCACCCCATGAGAGCGCGGGCATCCACAGGCTGATACATCCCCGGCGCCAGCACATGCGAAACCGCCCCCGGGCGCCGTCGTCACGGCGGCCCGGGGGCGGTTGCTCAGATGGTTCGGGACTGCGCCGCCTCCCGGCGACCAGATTCGTTCCGGGTCCGCCACACGCGACACCCGGAGCGAGACCCCGCGGCCTAATCCGCGGGAGCCGCGACAGCCACGATGCTGCCGGCCTCGCGGGACCGGCGCTCCTTCAGGCAGCACCACACGGACCAGGCGATGGCGGCCACCCACAGCGCGGCGATCGCCCAGAGCACGGCGGCGACCGTGTCGCCCGGCAGGCCCACCGCCTTCAGCAGCGTCCGGCCGTTGGTCAGGATGATCAGGCCGCCCACCATGGTGCCCAGCACCCGGGGATGCAGCCACTTGACCAGCACCGCCGCGATCGGCGCAGCAATCAATCCGCCGACCAGCAGGGCGCCCACGACCTGCAGGGCGATCAGCGAGCGGTCCAGCGAGATCAGGAAGCCGATGGTGGCCGAGGCCGCGACCAGGAACTCGCTGGCGCTGACGGTGCCGACCACCCGACGCGGCTCCATCTTGCCGCTCGCCAGCAGCGCGGGGGTGGAGATCGGACCCCAGCCGCCGCCGCCGACCGCGTCGAGGAACCCGGCCACGATGCCGAGCGGCAGCAGGAACTTCCCGCTCACCGACCCTTCCTTCAGCTTGATCGCGCCGCCGAGGATGGCGAAGCGCACCAGCAGATACAGGCCGAGCAGGAACAGGAAGGCGGCGATGTAAGGCTTCGCTACGTCGCCATGGATGTTGCTGAGCAGCACCGCGCCGGTGAACGCGCCCACCGCGCCCGGCAGGGCCAGCCACCGCACGACGCGCCAGTCGGTGTTGCCGAGCTTGTGGTGAGCCAGGCCCGAGGCGAAGGTGGTGCCCACTTCGGCCATGTGCACGCTGGCCGAGGCCATCGCCGGAGCGAGTCCCGCAGCCAGCAACAGGGTCGAGCTGGTCAGACCGTAGGCCATGCCGAGGCCGCCGTCCACCAGCTGGGCCGCCAGCCCGAAAAGGGCCAGCATTATGAACTTGCGCATTTCGGTTCTCCCTCCCGAAAGTCCACTTCGTCCGTGGACAAGACGGATGATACCGGGAACACCGGATTTGTCAAGAACACCCCGCCACCGGTCCTGCCTCTCCCCGGGGCGCGGCCTGCCTGCTCCGCTCCGCCGGTTCGCCGGTCGTCCCTGAATCGCGCCCCCATGCACGATGCCCGGCCGGGCAGCGCCTCGCCGCCTCCCGACCCCGTGGCAGGCTGGCAAGCCCCCGTCACCCCGCCAGTCCATCGCGGCCTGGCAGGCTCAGGCAGTCCTGCGGCGCCCGATGACCACCCGCGTTCTCCCTCGTACCCGGACAGTCCCGGAATCGGCCACCTCCGAGCCCGGCACGATGAAAAGCCCCGCTCCCTCGCACAGGGAGCGGGGATAGGGGTGCGGGCCGATGCCCAGCCCGGCGCGGAGATTCAACGCTGCCCGAGGATCGGGTATGAGAGATACGGGGTCAGGGCCGATGGCCGGACCGTAGCTTCAACACCGACCCGGGAGGCGCGCCTGCCCACGGAAGCGCCTGGCC
>JBJTKE010000729.1:0-2087 GCA_046096285.1 Chloroflexota bacterium | reverse complement strand
CTCGGCGGGAGAGCACCCGGAGGCGCAGCTGCGGTCGATCGCGTGGATGTGCCGGGCGTGGATGACGCGGCATGGGCTGACGATCGACGACATCTACCGGCACGGCGACGTGGATTCGGTGGAGCGGGGGCACTGCCCGGGGGCGTACTTCGAGCGGGTGGTGAAGTTGCTGCGAGGGGAGAAGTGATCCATCCGTATGCACCCATCGCGAAGGCATGGCCCCCCGAAGAATCGGCATCATGTTTCAAACTAGCCCGGGTCGACACCGACCCCTCGGATCGGCGGCGGCCGCATCGTTATGTGGTGGAACACAGCCTCGCGCCGTTACAGCGACTGCGGTGCGTCGTGGTCCGCCATGAACGCCGGGGCGCGATCTACCTGAAGCCAGCAGGCCGGATCATGGCCAGATCGCTGCCACTCCGGGACGACATAATCCCATCGGACATAGCCGACGCGAATAGCCATCGGCGGGCATCCCACGGCACGATAAGCATTTCGCCCAAGACGCCGCTCTGCCGGAGGAATAGCCGGGACACCCCGAAACCAGGCATTGCGGAACTGGCATTTCGATCCTGCAGCTGAAGGACGAGGCGGCCCGAGATCGACTTCACGGCCTCGAGAATCACGCCGGCCTCGACGTCGCCGGCGGGGAGGCCAAGTTGGGACAGTTTGGGCTGCGCCAGACGGCGCAATTTGGCAAGCCGCGAAGTCGACGTCACGATAGGATGACCGTTGGCGGTGGCGCCTTCCGGGGCATTCTCGATGAGGTAGGCAGGGCCACCGATGCGGTCTGGGGTGTCGAGAAACTCGACCCCAAAGGTGCGGTCGACAGTGACGACCCAGTTAGACATCCAATGGACCTGGGTAAGGACGCTCGGCTTCATAGGATCCAGACGAAGTTACACGACCGGATGGCCCGCTCCGCCGATTACCTGGGCGGCACTTTGCTGCTGGACCGAGAGCAGTGCCGTGATCGTTCCAGGAACGCCAAGGCCGCTTGGCACATCTCGGGCGGCGATCGTCTCGGTGATGGCGCGGGCGATGGGACTGATGCTGCCCATGATCCGGTCCCCCCTTGTTGATGGCCCGACGACGCAGTCGCGCCGGCCCCCTGGCGGCGCCGAATCAACGACCTCGAAGCCGCAAGCCATCAAACGGCCGCACGCCGAGCCGGTATTCCGGCTCGGGACTGCGTAACCGCGGCGCCGGGTGGATCAGATGGCGGCGGTTGCGGCTCCGTCAATGGGGATCATCGCGCCGCTGATGGCGACCGAAAGGTCGGAGCAGAGGAAGGCCACGAGATTACCGACCTCCCGCGAGGTGATCATCCGGGGCAACGGTTGCTGGCGGGTGATGAGCGGGGTCAGGAACTCCACGCCGCCGAGTTCCTCGGCCAGCCGCTGGTTCATCGGGGTGTCGATCCAACCCGGCTGGATACAGTTCACCCGCAGTCCTCGCACGGTGTAGGAGACGGCGAGCGCCTTCGTCAGCCCGACGATCGCAGCCTTCGAGGTGGTGTAGGCCTCGTAGCCCGGCTCGGTCAGGAAAGCCATGACCGACGAGGTGTTCACAATTGCACCGCCGCCTCGCTCCAGCATGGTCGGGATGGCCGCATGGCACATGAGGTAGATGCCGCGCAGGTTGATGTCCATCAGGCCGTCCCAGCGGGGCTCGTCCCATTCGGTGAAGTCGCCGCTGGACATGACCCCGGCGTTGTTGAAGAGCGCGTCGAGGGTCCCGAACGCTTCGAGCGCGGCGCGGACGGCGCGGACGGCGGTCTCCTTTCGGGCGACGTCCCCGGTGCAGATCAGGGCAGCGGCGCCCGCCGCCCGCAACTGGCCGGCGATCGCCTCGAGACCGGATTCGTCGCGGTCCACAAGCACGAGGTTCGCGCCGAGTTCTGCGAAGACCCCGGCGGTTCCTGCGCCGATGCCGGAGGCGGCTCCGGTGATGATGGCGGTCTTGCCGTCGAGTCTCATCTGTTCCTCCCTGTGGCTGGGGACGGTGGTTGCGCGGCGCGCGAAACCGGCGACAATCCCCCAGGGTGCGCTCCCGCGCGGCGAGCGGCGGCAGCGGTCGTGTCCTGA
>JBJTKE010000728.1:0-1473 GCA_046096285.1 Chloroflexota bacterium | reverse complement strand
CGTGGCGGGCCGCCTGCGGTCTCCGCGGTCCAGACCCGGATGATGCTGCCGGAGGCGATGGCCCGCTCGTGGCCGAGAAAAGCGATGCTCGCCCCGTCCGGCGACCACGCGGGCGCGCCGAAGCTGGCGTCCATCTCGGCGATGGCGCGGACGTCGCCGCCCGCGGCTGGCACGGCGGAGATCGCCGAGACCGTGTTGAGCGCCCGGCCCTCGCTGCGTTTGCCGCTGAACGCAATGAGGCGCCCGTCCGGGGACCAGGCGATCTCGCCGTCGTCCATGTCGCCGAAGGTGCGCTGGGCGGGGTCGCCGCCCCCGGCGGGGATGGTGAAAATGTGGGTCCGCTTGCCGGCGATGAACCCGCGGCCGTCGTGCCGGTAGCGGATGTCCTCGATGACCCGCTCGTCGGCGACCGGATCGGCGGCGGCGGGGCGGTCGCGGTCGTCCTTCGCCTCGACATCGGACAGGAAGGCGATGGCGCGGCCGTCGGGCGACCAGGCGGGCGAACTCGCGCCGAGGGGCCGGTTGGTCAGTTGGCGGGCCTCGCCGCCGCCGACCGGGATGGTCCAGATCTGCGGGGGATGCTTCGCGCCGGACTTCTTTTCGGGGTCCGCCGGGGGCAGCGCCGGGGTGCGGGTGGAGACGAAGGCGAGCACCGATCCATCGGGCGACCAGCGAGGGCTGGAGTCGCGGCCGTCGCCGCTGGTGAGTTGGCGGGGCTCGCCGCCGTCGAGGCTGGCGAGCCAGATGGCGGCCCGGTAGGAGTCGGAGGCGCGGTCGAGGCGGGTGACGACGTAGGCGACGGCCCGGCCGTCCGGGGAGGATTGGGGATCGCCGACCAGCGCGATCGCGAAAAGGTCGTCCGCGGTGATCGGGCGCCCGGCGGGGCGATCCGCCGCGGGATGGTCCTTGACGCGCGCGCGCGGCTTGGGGTGGCTCCTCGGGGTGAAACGGGGCCGCGCCGTCGCGCGGCGCGGCCCCGTGGGTTGGCGGGACGGCGGATCAGTCCAGCGGGACGGCCTGGCTGGCGAGCCGGTTGATGACCATCAGCCGGGGCTCGGTCATGTCCTCGATGGCGTAGCGGAGCCCCTCGCGGCCGAGGCCGGAGTCCTTGACCCCGCCGTAGGGCATGTGGTCGATGCGGTAGGTGGGGATGTCGTTGATGACGACGCCGCCAGCCTCCACGTTCTCCCAGGCGACGAGCGCCTTTTCGAAGCTGTTGGTGAACACGCCGGCCTGCAGCCCGAAGTCGGAGTCGTTGACCTGCCGGATGGCCTCGCCGAAGCTGCGAACCGGCACGAGGTTGACCAGGGGCGCGAAGGCCTCCTTCGAGCAGGCGTGGCAGGCGGGATCGGTGCCCTCGAGCACGGTCGGCCGGAAGAAGCGCCCTTCGCCGCTGCCGCCGGTGAGCACGCGCGCGCCGCGGGAGACGGCGTCGCCGATCCACTCACCGGTGCGGGCGGCGGCCTTGTCGTC
>JBJTKE010000727.1:0-2508 GCA_046096285.1 Chloroflexota bacterium | reverse complement strand
CCGGATGGCGGGGTTGCCGGGGTCGGGGTCGCCGGCTTCCGGGGCCGGGGGCAGCGGGCACGGCGTCACCGGCGCCGGCCGCTCGCCGCGGACGCGAAGCGCCTCGCGGGAGGTGACGAGCAGGCGCGCCGGGGGCGCGGCGTCCAGCAGCGCGGCGGCCACGGGAGCGGCGGCCACGAGATGCTCGAAGTTGTCCAGGATCAGGAGCGAGGATGCCCCGGTGAGCCGGTCCGCGATGCGCTCGGGAAGCCCCCGGCTGGCCAGTTCGCCGATGCCGACCGCCCGGGCGATGGCTGGCAGGATGCCGCCGGGGTCGGTGACGGCCTCGAACGAGACCCAGACGACGGCGCCGGGATGGGCCTCATCCCAGCGCCGGGCGATGGCGCGGGCCAGCCGGGTCTTGCCGACGCCGCCGGGGCCGACCAGCGTGACGAAGCGGTCGCCGGCGGCGAAGCGGGCTTCCACCGCCGCGATCTCGTCGGACCGGCCGAGGATCGGCGCGAGTTCCCCGCCGTCCACGACATCCCGGAACTCGCGGGAACCGGATCCCGGCCGCGCGCGCCGCGCGGCCGCCAGGAACCGCCGGCGCTCGCTGCCTTCAAGTTCGAGCGCATCGGCCAGCAGCCGCAGGGTTCCGGCCTGCGGGGCCCGGCTCACGCCGCTTTCGATCGCCTGGATGGTGCGGATGCCGACCGATGACCGCCCGGACAGCTGTTCCTGGGTCAGGCCGGCCGCGCGGCGCAGGTCGAACAGCAGGCCGCCAAGACCGGGACCGGGACCGGTCCTGTCGGCCGCGTCCTCATCCGGGCGTCCGGGACTCTCCGGTTCCTCGTTCCCCTCGTGGTCCATGCGGCCATTCTAGCAGCGGCCGGCGGATGGCCCGTCCGGGCCGGGCGGATGGCGCATCCCGGCCGCGGCGCGGCGGGTTCAGGCGCGGGAGAGGTCGAGCGCCTCGTCAGGGGAAAGTTCGCGGCCCTCGGCGAGCAGGGCGGCGAAGCGGTCCGCGCCGAGCGTCTCGGCCAGGAGGGCGCGGGAGCCGTCGCGGAGGCGGCCCTGCATGGCGCTGAGACCGAGGCGGTGGCGGTCGGCTTCGGCGTCGAACGCTCCGTGGAGCAGGGCGGCGCGGGCGGCGAGGTCGCCAGTCTCGCCGGCAGGGCCTGCTCCGGTGATGGCGATGGCGATGCCGAGGATGCCCCAGGCGATGGGCGTGATGGCGCGAGAGCCGCGCGACCCCGCGAGCGCGGCGACGAAATGGCCCCGGGCTTCGGCGGGCCGGCCAAGTTCGAGCAGCGTGAAGCCGAGCCAGACCTCCGCGGCGCAGCCGTGGATGGCGGCGCCGCGCCGCTTCGTCCGGGCCGCGTAGGCATAGTGGAGCGGCAGGGCGGACTCGGCGTCGCCGCGTTCGAGCAGCAGATTGGCGGCGAGCACCAGGCTCTGCTGCCACGAAAGGCCGTAATCGGTTCCTTCCAGTGCGTCGTGGGCGGCCTGGATGGGACCGAGCAACCTGCCAGGGTCCACGCCGTCGAGATCGCCGACGAGGACGTCGAGGATGGCGACGCGGCCGGCATACTCGGGCAGGCTGGCCGCGGCCGCGAGCGGGCGCAGCCGGGCCCGGGCCTCCTCGACGGCGGGAAGGTCGGTCTGGAGGTAGGCGAGGTAGCCGGCGTAGAACATCGCCTCCATCAGCGGCACGGTCGGGGCCGCGTCCAGGCCCGCCGCGGCGATCGCGGCGGCGAGGGCCGCGCGGCCCTCGCTGACGCGCCCGCGAACCTCCCAGTACTGGCCAAGCTCGGCGGCGGTCTGGAGGGCGTCAGACGGGTCGCCGCCCGGGCTGGCGGCGTGGTCCAGGGCGGCGAGCAGGTTGGGCAGGTCGGCGTCGAGCGCGTCGAGCGCGTCCAGCGGCTCGGGGCCGGCGACCAGCCGGGCCTGGTCCCGGGCCCAGGCGAGATAGGCCGCCGCGTGAGCCGCCCGCGCCGCGGGCTCCTCGCCAGCCGCGCGGAGGCGCTCCGCGGCGTACATCCGGATCGGTTCCAGCATGCGGAGACGGCCAGGGTGGGCGGAATCGGGCTGGACCAGTTGCGTCTCGGCCAGGGGAGGCAGCGCGGTGGGCAGCGTGGGACGGCCGAGCCGCGAGGCGACCGCGAGGAGCAGTTCGACGGTCCAGCCGCCGCGGAACACGCCGAGCAGCCGCAGCAGGGCGGGGGCCGGTTCGGGCAGCAGGTCGGCGGACCAGGCGATGGCGGCCTGCATGGTGTGGAACCGGGCGGGGGCGTCGCGACGGCCGCGGGCGAGGGCGTCGAGGCCCAGGGTCTCGAGCAGGCGCACGATCGACGGCAGCGGCAGGGTGAGCCCCTGCGCAGCCGCGAGTTCGATGGCGAGCGGAAGCCCGTCGAGGAGGCGGACGATGGCGACGGCATGGGAAAGGTCAGCGGGCGAGAGGGGCGCCGCCGGGCGCGCCGGGTTTGCCGCGGCAAGGGAGCGGAGGAAGAGCGCGACGGCGGGGTTGGC
>JBJTKE010000726.1:0-1343 GCA_046096285.1 Chloroflexota bacterium | reverse complement strand
GGTTGCCCCGGTCGCCCCGATGGTCCCGGTCCCGCCCGGCAGACCTGCCGTCCCCTGCGCTCCCGCCGCGCCCTGCGGGCCGGTCGCGCCCGCGCCGCCCGGATTGCCCGGACTGCCGCCTGCGCCCTGCGCCCCAGTTTGCCCCGCGGCGCCCGGCGGGCCAGCCGCGCCGGTGGCCCCGCGCGCGCCGGTCGCGCCGGTCGCGCCTGCCGCGCCCGCGGCCCCGGGAGCGCCGGTCGGTCCGCCGGAACCCGGAGCGCCCGGCGCGCCGGAAGCGCCCTGCGGACCAGCGGGCCCCTGCGGGCCATCGGACGGCCCGGTCGGACCGGCCGGGCCCTGCGGGCCAGCCGCGCCCGGCGACCCCGGCTCACCCCGTGCGCCTGCGGGACCCTGCGCTCCCGGGGCCCCCGGAGCGCCCGCGCGGCCGGTCGGGCCGGTGCGACCGGTCGGGCCAGTCGGGCCGGGCTTGCTGCCCGAACCCTCGGACCCCGGCGCGGCCGCTCCCGCGCAGCGCCCACCCCGGCACGCGCCCGACGCGCACTGCCTGCCAGCCTGGCACGGACAACCGCCGGGCCGGCCGGTCCCGGAGCAGCGGGCGCCGCCGCTGCCGCCATTCCCAGCGCCGGGGCGGGCGCGGCCGCGCCCCGGGCCGGGGTTGTCCTTCTTCTCTCCGGCCGCGGCATCGCCAGCCAGGAGCCTGCCCGCGATCGCGGGAGGCAGCGCAGCCACCCCGGCAAGCGCGGCGAGCGCCGCCGCGAGCCCACGCCTGCGGCCAACCCGGCGCGCGGGAATGGCCGCAGCGCCCTCCGGGCCGGCCCGGCTATCCTGAGCGTCGTCGCCCATGCTCCGAAGCTCCGCGCCAGCGCCGATGGAATTGCGGGCCATCGACCCGGCAGTGCACCCCATAACCTGTCCATCAGTATTGCACACAGCCCGATGCCGCGCCCGCTCGCGCGTCATCCGGAGCGAATGCAGCCCGATTGGCCGCCACCGGGAGGCCCGCCGATTACCGCCCATCCAGCCGGGCCGCCAATCACCACCGGAAAAGCGCGACATCGCTCATGCCCGGACAGGCTCGGAATCGGCCGGCTGCTGCCCCCTGCCGCGCCCCCCGGCAGGCGCCTAACCGGCGTTTCACGCCCCCATCACCACGGAAAGCCCCTCTCCCTCGCACAGGGAGAGGGGTTTGGGGTGAGGGCGGGTCGCCGAGATTGGGGAGGGCGCCCAACCCGGCGATTCACCCCTGTCCGGGCCTGAGCGGGTTCAGGGCGCGGCCCGCGGATCAGGCGGGGAACACCGTCGCCCAGTCGTCCTTCATGCTGACCACGTTCCAGTCCCGCTCC
>JBJTKE010000725.1:0-16323 GCA_046096285.1 Chloroflexota bacterium | reverse complement strand
GCGATGGCCCCCCCCCGCCAACCCGCAAGCGCGGCCCGACCCCTCGCTCCCCCTCGTCATCCCCGCCTCCCAGGAGGCCCCGCGCATCGCGGGGACCGCCCGTGCCGCCGCCGCCTGGCTCGCCGCCCGCCCGTACCCCGCCGATCTGATCGTGGTCGACGACGGCAGCGGCGACGGCACCGCCCGCGAGGCCCGCCGTGCGCTCGCCGCAGCCGCCGTGCCGTGGCGCGTGCTCGAAATCCCCCACGGCGGCAAGGCGGCGGCCCTGCGCGCCGGGATGGCCGCCGCTTCCGGCGATCTCGTCGCCTTCTCCGACGCCGACCTCGCCGTCCCCTTGCGCTACCTCGAGGACCTGCGGGCGGCGGCCGCCGGCGGCTGCGACATCGCCATCGGCTCCCGCGAGGAGCCCGCCTCCATCCGCCATGGCGAACCCGGCTACCGGCATGTCATGGGCCGGGTCTTCAACGCCCTCGCCCGCGGCTTGCTGCTGCCGGGACTCCACGACACCCAGTGCGGCTTCAAACTCTTCCGGCGCGAAACGCTGCGCGACGTGCTGCCCCGCTGCCGCCTCTACCGCGGCGGCGGCGAGATCACCGGCGCGCGGGTGACCGCGTTCGATGTCGAACTGCTCGCCGTGGCGCGGACCCGCGGCTGGCGCGCCTGCCCCGTTCCCGTCGAGTGGACCTACGGGCAGGGCAGCAAGGTGCATCCCCTCCGCGATTCTTGGCACAATGCGCGGGACGTGCTCTCCGTATGGATCAACCAGAAACGAGGCCGCTACCGGTGACCGACGCCCCCCACCGCACCCCGGAACACATTCTCGTCGGCGTGGCCTGGCCCTATGCCAGCGGCCCGCGCCACCTCGGCCACGCCGCCGGCGCCTACGTTCCTCCGGACATCTTCGCCCGCTACCACCGCATGGCCGGAAACCGCGTGCTGATGGTCTCCGGTTCCGACATGCACGGCACCCCGATCACGGTGGCCGCCGACAAGCGCGGCATCACCGCCCGTGAACTCGCCGAGGAGAACCACGCCAACATCGCGGATTCCTTCCGCCGCCTCGGCCTCAGCTACGACAACTACACCACCACCCTGACCCCCACCCACTACCGGGTCACACAGGACTTCTTCACCACCCTGCGCGACAAGGGCTTCATCTTCGAGGCCACCCAGACGGCCATGTACGACCCGCAGGCGAAGCGCTTCCTGCCGGACCGGTACGTCGAGGGCACCTGCCCCCATTGCGGCTACGAGGACGCCCGCGGCGACCAGTGCGACAACTGCGGCCGCACCCTTGACCCGACAGACCTGCTCGATCCCCGGTCCAAGATCACCGGCGCGGCGCCGGTCACCCGCGAGACCAGCCACTTCTTCCTCGACCTTCCGCAGTTCCAGGCGCCGCTGGAGGCGTGGGTGCGGGAAGCGAGCGTCAACTGGCGCCCGGCCGTGACCGGGTTCGTCGGCGGATGGTTCAACGAGGGGTTGCGCGCCCGCGCCATCACCCGCGATCTCGACTGGGGCGTGCCGATCCCGCTCGAGGGCTACGACGACAAGCGCATCTACGTCTGGTTCGACGCGGTGATCGGCTACCTCTCGGCCAGCATCGAGTGGGCCGAGAAGCGCGGCGAGCCCGACGCCTGGAAGGCCTGGTGGACCCTCGACGAGCAGGGCAACCCGCCCGGCCGCTCCTACTACTTCATCGGCAAGGACAACGTGCCCTTCCACGCCATCATCTGGCCCGCGATGCTGATGGGGTATGACGGCCTCGCCCTGCCCTACGACGTCCCCGCCAACGAGTTCCTCACCCTCGACGGCCTGAAGCTTTCCTCCTCCCGCATGTACACCGCCCGCCTGCCCTTCCTGCCCGAGGCGCTCGACCTGTTCGACGCCGACGCCATCCGCTTCTTCCTCACCATCAACGCCCCGGAGAGCCGCGACACCGATTTCTCGTGGGACGAGTTCCAGCGGCGCAACAACGACGAACTCGTCGCCACCTATGGCAATGCGGTCCATCGCCTGCTCAGCTTCCTGCAGTCGAAGCACGGCGGGGTGGTGCCCGTGCCCGGCGATCTCACCGATGCCGACCGCGCCATGCTCGCCCAGGTCGAGACCGCCTTCGCCGAGGTCGCCGCCCGGGTCGAGAGGGTCCACCTGCGCGACGGCCTGCGCGGCGTCATGGACCTCGCCAGCCACCTGAACCGCTACCTCGACGACGCCGCCCCGTGGAAGTCGATCAAGACCGACCCCGCCCGCGCCGCCACCTCGCTCTGGACCGCGCTGCAGGCCGTTTCCGCGCTGCGGGTGCTTTCCGCGCCGTTCCTGCCCTTTTCCGCCGAGACCCTGCACGGCTACCTCGGCGACGAGGGGAGCGTCCACGACTTGCCGTGGCGCCCGCGCGAACTGCCAGCCGGGCGCGCCCTGCCCGTCCCCGCGCCGCTTTTCCGCAAACTCGACGACGACGAACTCGCCGGGTTGCTGGACCGGCTGCGCCCGGTCACGGTGGACACCGGAGAGCCGACCTGACCGAAATTCACCCTCCGTTCATCTTGCCATGCGGCCAATTCCCGGTATGATCTCCGCAACGCGCGCGCATTCCCACAGCGTTTGCGGGAAATCGCGCCCGGGAGGGTAGGCCGGAGCCGCAGTTTCCGGCTCGTGTGGAGGAGAGAACATGGGCGGTCGAGACATCGATGCGCTGCCGCTGGCCATTCGGCAGTCGCTCGCTGACACCTGGTGGCTGTGGCTGATCCGCGGCGTGCTCGCGATCATCCTGGGCGTGCTTGCGCTGACCAGGCCGGGCGCCACGCTGGCCAGCCTGGCCTTCGTGATCGGCGTCTACTTCCTGATCGACGGCGTGGTTTCCCTGTTTCACGGCTTCGGCAAGCAGCCCGAGGGGCAGAGCCGCTGGGGTCTCATCATCTGGGGGATCATCGCGATCCTCGCCGGTCTGTCCCTGATCGCCAACCCGTTCGCCGGGGCGCTCTCGCTGGCGCTGGTGGTCGGCATCTGGGCGATCCTCTTCGGCGCGCTCGAGATCTTCACCGGAATCAAGTTCCGGGACGAGATGTCCGGCGAGTTCTGGCTGATCCTCGGCGGCATCGCCGCGGTGCTGTTCGGCATCCTGATCTGGTCCAACATCCTGCAGGGCGCCCTCGCGGTGGCCGCGCTGGTTGGCATCTGGGCGCTGGTCTCCGGCATCGTGCTGGTGATCCTGTCCTTCAAGATCAAGGGTCTGGCCGGCTGATCGTTGGCCTGAACCGGCCGGAAGGCTCCCGGAGGCGCGCCGGCATCGGCGCGGGGTCCTTCGCAACGAAGGAACCTTCGGGCGCTCTCCGGCGCCGAGCCCCTTCTCCCGCCCCGGCGGGAGGAGGGGCTTTTCGATGGGCGGCGGCCGCAATGGCGCGACGACGCGCACCGGCCCGGTTGACCGTCGGGGAACCGGGCCGCGAGGGCGCTCTCTGCTGGGTTCTGCTGCCTCGCGCCACAGGTCACGTCCGCGAACCATCCGGTGCGCCGCGCCGGGCGACCCGGTCGAGCCGCCCCCGGCACGGCGTCCGCGCCGTCTGCCCGTCTGGCCGCTGCGCGCGGCCGGGACAGCCGCGGCCCGCGCCGCCGGGACTCCGACCTGCAAAGTGTATGTACGAAGTGTACGTACACCATGGTATGCTCCACCCGGTAGTACGTGGCCCGCTGCTCGGGCCGGCTATGCGGGAGGGCGAGAGGTGGCGGCGAACCGTATCGGCGTGGTGGTCATCGACGACCATGCCATGTACCGCGGAGGCGTGCGTGCGGCGCTCGAGGCCGATCCCGCGCTGCTGGTGATCGGCGAGACGGCGGGCGACGCCACGGCGCTCGAGAAGGTCGCCCAAGTGCAGCCGGACGCACTGGTGATCGGCGTCAATCCCCCGGCGATGTCCGGGCTGGAGGCCGGCCGGTTCCTGCGGCGCAAGCTGCCCCGCGCGTTCCTGCTGGCGCTGGCGACCCACCCGGAGGATGCCGGCCAGACCGAGGCCCGGGAGGCGGGCTTCGACCGCTACCTCGGGAAGAACGTGGGCCCGGATCAGTTGCTGGCCCTCGTGCGGGATGGCGTCGCCGCCCGCCGCGCCGTCGCCGCCGAAAGCCATCTGCGTGCGCTGCCGGGCCGGGAGGGCCGCCGCGGGCAGCCGTCCGGCTGGGAGGGCGCGGCCGCCCTCTCGCGGCGCGAGACCGAGATTTTGCACCTTGTCGCGCAGGGCCAGAGCAACAAGGAAATCGCCCTCGTGCTCGGCATCTCCGACCAGACCGTGAAGAACAACATCACGTCGCTGCTGCGGAAACTCGGCGTGCAGGACAGGACGCAGGCGGTCATCCACGCCCTGCGTCATGGCTGGATCGAGGTCGCCACCCCGGACATGGTCGAGGACGGCCGAAAGGCCGGCGACTGATCCGCCCCTTACCCCGCCGACCAGGCCCCGATCGCGCGGAACCGCTGGTAGCGCGCGTCAACCAGCCGCGCCGCCGCGTCGGCGTCGCCCGGGGGGTAGGCGGCAAGCACGTCGTTCAGGTGGCGGGCGATCGCCTCGCCGGCCCCCCTGATCGCGCCCCGTGGGGATTCGTGCGCCGGAACCGGCTCCGGGATGACCTCGTCGACCAGCCCGAACTCCCGCAGCTCACCAGCGGTGATGCGCATCGTCTGGGCGGCCTCGGCGGCCTTGGCGGCGTCCTTCCAGAGGATGGCCGCGCAGGCCTCGGGGGAGGCCACGGCGTACACCGCGTTCTCCAGCATCAGGATGCGGTCCGCCACCCCGATCGCCAGGGCGCCGCCGCTGCCGCCCTCGCCGATCACCAGCGCGACCGTCGGCACCCGCAGGTCGGCCATCGTCAGCAGGCTCTCCGCGATCGCCGTGGCCTGCCCGCGCTCCTCCGAGCCGATGCCCGGCTCGGCTCCGGGCGTGTCGATGAAGCTGATGACCGGAAACCCGAACTTCTCGGCGTGGCGCATCAGCCGCTCCGCCTTGCGGTAGCCCTCCGGCCGCGCCATCCCGAAGTTCCGGGCGATGTTCTCCTTCGTGTCCGAGCCCTTCTGGTGGCCGACGACGACCACCGTCCGCCCGTCGAAGGAGGCCAGTCCGCCGATCAGCGCCTGGTCGTCGCCGAAGGCGCGGTCGCCGTGCAGTTCGACGAAGTCGCGGGTCAGTTCCCGGAGGTAGTCCAGCACATGGGGGCGCTCGGGGTGCCGCGCCAGCTTGACGCGGTCCCAGGCGGCCAGCGGCGCGTCGCTCATGGCCGCGCCCCGGCCGCGGCCCGCGGGACGCCCCGGGCGTAGAGGCCCAGCAGGCGGCCGAACGTCTCGCGCAATTCCTCGCGGGGCACGATGGCGTCGATCATGCCGTGCTCCAGCAGGAACTCGGCGGTCTGGAAGCCCTCCGGCAACTTCTGCTTGGTGATCTGCTCGATCACCCGCGGCCCGGCGAACCCGATCAGCGCCTTCGGCTCCGCCACGATCACGTCTGCCACGGTGGCATAGCTGGCGGTGACGCCGCCGTAGCAGGGGTCAGTCAGCAGCGCGATGTGGGGAACGCCGGCATGGCCAAGCCGGTTGAGCGCGGCCACCGTCTTCGCCATCTGCATCAGCGAGAGCACGCCCTCGTGCATCCGCGCCCCGCCCGAGGCGGAAACGGTCAGCACCGGCGTCCGCCGTTCCTCGCCCCGCTCGATGGCGCGCACCAGTTTCTCCCCGAAGACCGAGCCCATGCTGGCCCCGAGAAAGTCGAAGTCCGCGGCGGCGACGACGGCGGGCCTGCCCTCGATCAGCAGTTCCCCGGTGACCAGCGACTCGGTCTCGCCGGTGCGCGCGGCGGTCAGGGCGAGCTTGTCGGCGTACGACCCGCTGCCATCGACGAAGGAGAGGGGATCCTCGGGCCGGACGTCCGCATCCCATTCCCGGAAGGAGCCGGGGTCGGCAAGTTGCTCGATGCGCTGCCGCGCCCGCAGCCGGAAGTGGTGGCGGCACTTGGGGCAGACCCGGCCGGTGCGGTCGAGTTCCTTGGCGTAGATGAGGTCGCCGCAGGAGGGGCACTTGGTCCACAGGTCATCGGGAATGACCGGGGCGTCGCGGTTTTCCGCCGGCGGTTGCGGCCGGAACTTGCCGCGGCGGCCGAGGAATTCGCGCATCGCGGGCATGGCGTCCGTCCGTCTCCCCGGTGGTGCGGCGCGCGGGGGTGCGCCGGTTCACGTCGATGCTGGCGATCCGGCCGGTTCGGTGAACGCGGGGATGGTACGCCAGCGCCGATATCGCAACAAGGAGGGGCCCGGCCGCAGCTAGGAGAGGGGCGGGCGCCGGCGCAGCCAGCCCGCCAGCGCAAAGAGCCCTCCGGGCAGCGCCGCAAGGGCCCATGGCGCGGGATTGGCGCCGCGGCGGCGGGCATCCCCGATGATCCAGAGCGCCAGCAGCAGGTGCGCGGCCGCGGTCGCCGCCAGCCAGCGGGCGAGGAAGCCCCGCGGGAGCGCCATCAGTCCGCGGTCCCGGCCGCCGCCGCCGCCGGGGCGGCCGCCGCGCGCCATTGCGGCTCCTTGCGCGTGCGGTCAACCGCCAGCACGCCGACGGTGGCGACGACCCCCATGACCACGTTGATCATCAGCGAAAGGTCGTAGTTCCCGGTGCGGTCGTAGATGGCCCCGTCGATGAACGAGCCGATGCCGAACCCGAGATTCATGAAGGTGAACATGGTCCCGAAGATCAGGCCGTAGTGGAGGCGGCCGTAGCGGTCCGCCGAGATGGCGGCGGTGATCGGCGTGGTCGCGCTCCACGAGACGCCGAGCACCACGGCGTAGACGAAGACGAGGTTGCCCACCGGCAGCACCAGCAGCAGGAGGAAGGCCAGCGCCCGCAGGGCGTAGACGATCGCCAGCACCGAGGTCCGGCGGTGGCGGTCGGCCGCCATGCCGAAGAGCAGGCTGCCGATGATGCTGGCCGCGGCGGTCACCGAGATCACGGTGCCAGCGAGGACGTGGCTCATGCCCATGTCGTCGGCGTGGGCGATCCAGTGGGTCTGGGGAAAGGCCATCGTCCAGCCGCAGGTCACGAACCCGAAGGCGAGCAGCCAGAAGGCGGGGCTGGAAAGGGCGTCCCGCAAGGTCGAACCGGTCAGCCCGGCGGCGGCGGCCGAAACGGAGGAGCCCGCCGGGCCATCCTTCAGGAACACCATGCCGAGCGGCACCGTCACCAGCAGCAGGAACGCGGCGACGATGGTGAAGGTGGTCGCCCAGTCGCTGCGGGTGAGGATGGCCGCCGCGATCGGCACCACCACGAGTTGCCCGAACGCCGATCCCGAGGTGGCAAGCGACATCGCCGCCCCGCGCTTGCCCGAGAACCAGCGCGACACGAAGGCGGTGGCGTTGACCGGGCTGGCCGCCGCGAACCCGATCGAGCTCAGCACGCCCCAGAACAGGTAGACCTGCCAGAGCTGATCGACCCGCGCCATCGGGATCAGCGACACGCCGAGGATGACGCATCCGGCCAGCACGATCTTCTTCGGGCCGATGCGGTCGACCAGCAGCCCGATCACCGGCTGGAAAACCGACAGGAGCACCATGCCTACCAGCACCGCGCCGGAGAGATGGGCGCGGTCCCAGCCGTACTGCTCCGACATCGGCGTGAGCACGACGCCGACCAGGAAGCGGGCGCCGCAGGCCCCCATCAGGATGGCGGGCAGGGCGATGACGACGATCCAGCCGGACCGGCTGTCGACGCAGTCGCCCGTTCAGCCGCCGGCGGCGGGGGCCTCCGGCCGCGGCTGCCGGACCAGCGGATTGCGAGGTGCGCTCATGGAACAGGGCTCTCCACCGTGCGGACGGCTCATCGTGCGCGGCATTGTACGGCCTTGCCGCCATCTCACGGGCGGGGCGGCCGGATGCTATCGTCCCAGCCGCATTGGACGCTGGGAGGGATCGGGATGGCGGGAGACGGGGCTGGCGCCGGGCTGGTGACGGGGAGGGCGAGGACGGTGGCCTTCGCGGCTCTCCTGCTGGGCTCGCTGGCCACCATGCTCAATACCTCGGTCGTGAACGTGGCCCTGCCGCGGATCGCCTCGGAACTGGAGGCGGACGGCGTGCAGATCGACCTCATCGCCGACGGCGACTCGCTGGCGCTGACCGCGCTGGTGCTGCTGTTCGGCGCGATCGGCGACAAGTTCGGGCGCAAGAAGATGTTCGTCGCCGGCTCGCTGCTGCTGGCCGGGTTCTCCCTGCTCTGCGCCCGGGCGGGCTCCGCCGGCGATCTCATCCTGTGGCGGGTCGCCGTCGGCGCATCGTCCGCGATGCTCTTCCCGACCACGCTCTCCATGACCACCGGGCTCTATCCCGAGCCCGAGCCGCGGGCGAAGGCGGTGGCGGTCTGGACGGGCGTGGCGGCCGTTGGCGCGGCGGTCGCCCCCATCCTCGCAGGCTGGCTGCTGGAGACCTTCGACTGGCCCGCCATCTTCCTGATCTCGGTGCCGATCGCGCTCGCGGCCGGGCTGATCGCGTGGAGGCTCCTGCCCGAGCAGCGCGATGCGGAGATGCCCGCGATCGACTGGCTGGGCGGCTTCCTCGCCGCCTGCACGCTCTCCGGGCTGCTGCTGGCGACCATCCTGACGCCGGTGGAGGGGTTCACTCCGGTCACCCTCGCCGCGCTCGGCCTCGGGGTCGCCGGGCTGCTCGGCTTCGTCTGGCGGGAACGCCGCGCCGCCCACCCCCTGCTCGATCTCGCCGCCTTCCGCAACCGCCGGTTTTCCGGCGGCGCGGCGGTCGTGCTGCTGCTGTTCATGGCCATGTCCGGGCTGATGTTTCTCGCGTCGCAGTTCACCCAGAACGTGCTCGGCTACTCGCCGCTGCAGGCCGGGTTCGCGCAACTTCCGGTGACGCTCGGGGTGATCGCCATGACCCCGCTCAACGTGCCGCTCGCTGGGCGCTTCGGTCCCCGCCGGATCGCCGCGGCGGGGCTGTTGCTGATGGCGGCGGGGCTCGGGCTGGTGCAACTCTGGGCGGTGGATGCCGGCTACCTCCCGATCGGCGCGAGTTTCTCCCTGATCGGGATCGGCCTCGGGCTGGCGATGGCTCCCGCCACCAGTTCGATCCTCGGCTCGCTGCCCATGACGCAGGCTGGCGTGGCCTCCGGCGTGAACGACCTGACCCGCGATTTCGGCGGGGCGCTCGGCGTGGCGATCATGGGCGCGCTGGCCTCCGTCTCCTACGGCAACGCCCTCCAGCGGGTGTACGCCGGGCTGTCGCCCGACCAGCAGGCCTCGATCCCGGAGAACGTGGTCCGGGTGATCCGCAGTTCGCTCTCCGGCGCGCTGGAGGTGGCCCGCGCCTTCCCCGGCCCGGACGCCGACGCGCTGGTGCAGGTGGCGCGGGAGGCGTTCGTCGCCGGGCAGGCACGGGCGGCGCTCGCCGGCGCCGCGCTGGCGCTGGCGGGGCTGGTCATCGCGTGGGTGTGTCTGCCCGAACGGGAGGATTGACCGCCGGCGGCCCCGGCGGCCCCGGCGGGGACGCGGGACGTGGCAAATCACACGAAACCAGGCGTTTGACAGCCGACCGTCGCGTTGCTAACGTTGCCGCCCACGCCGCGATGCGGCGGCATCGTTGCGCTCATCCGGAGGTCGCCCGTCGATGGAGATCGGGCTGTACGCGGAGTCCACGGGCCTCGATTCGCTCGACGACGTGCTGGCCCGGATGGCCCGCCTCGGGCTGACCCGGATCGAACTCGGCACCGGCGGCCAGTCCGACCGCCCCTTCCTCGACGCCTCCCGCCTGCTGGCCAGCGCGGACGCCCGCCGCGAACTCGTCGCCAAACTCGCCGGCCACGGGCTGCGGCTCTCCGCCCTGAACATCAGCGCCTTCACGATGCACCCGCGGGTGGGCGACGCCCATGCCCGGCTTGTCCGCGACACCATGCGCCTCGCCGGGTTGCTCGAACTCGACCGCGTCATCGTGCAGTCTGGCGTTCCCGGCGACGCTCCCGGCGCGGCCATCCCCAACTGGGTGGTCTACCCGTGGCCGCCGGACACCGCCGATGTGGTGAAGCGCCAGTGGGAGGCGGGCATCGCCCTGTGGACGGACCTTGCCGCCACCGGCCGGCAGGAGGGCGTCACCCGCCTCTGCTTCGAGATGCACCCGCTGAACCTCGTTCACAACCCGCCGACGCTGCTCCACCTGCGCGAGGCGGTGGGCCCGGCCATCGGGGCCAATTTCGACCCCAGCCATCTCATGTGGATCGGCTGCGACATCCCCGCCTGCATCCGGATGCTCCGCGGCGCGGTCTATCACGTCCACATCAAGGATGTGCGGATGATGTCGCAGAACCTCGCCACCGTCGGAGTGCTGGACAGCAGGCCGTGGGCGTCGTTCCGCGAGCGGCCGTGGACCTTCTGCACGCCGGGATTCGGCCACGACGCGATCTGGTGGCGGCAGTTTTTCGAGGCCCTTTCCGACATCGGCTACGACGATGTCGCCAGCATCGAGAACGAGGACCCCTACCTGCCGGGATTCGCGGGCGTCGAACGCACCGTGTCGTTCCTGCGCACGATCCTCTAGCGAGGGAGCACCATGCGAGTCGGGTTGATCGGTTGCGGCAATGTGGCGGTCTCGGCGCACATTCCCGCCTTGCTCGCCGTCGATGGGGTGGACCTCGTCGCCGCCGCCGACCCGACCCCGGAGCGGTTGGCCCTCGCCGGCGACAGCGGCGTGCCCCGGGATGCGCTCTACGCCGACTGGCGCGATCTGATCCGGCAGCCCGGCATCGACGCCCTGGTGGTGGCGACCCCCCAGCGCTTCCGCACGGAAATCGCCCTCGCCGGGGCGGCCGCCGGCAAGCACCTGCTGCTCGAGAAGCCCCTCGCCCTCTCCCCCGCCGAGGCGCAGGCCATCGCCGACGCCGCCGACGCCGCCGGGGTCGTCGCCGCGACCAACCACAACTACCACTTCATGCCCGTGTACCGGTCGCTCCGCGACGCGATCGACCGGGGCGATATCGGCACGCCCGAGGTGGCGGTGCTCAATTTCCTCGGCGTCGAGGACCGGCCGGGCGCGGCCGCGTTCAGCCCCCGCTGGCGGCACTTCACCGCCGAGGCGGGCGGCGGCGTGCTGATGGACATGCTGCACGCCGTCTATCTCGCCAACTGGTTCATGGGCGCTGACCCGGTCGCGGTCACCGCCACCGTGGACAAGCGCTTCCCCGACGACGGCGACGTCGAGGACCTTGCCCTCGTCCGCTACGACTACCCGGCGGGGCACGCGATGGTCAACATGGCCTGGGGAACCGGACCCGGCGGGATCGAGATCACCGGGACCGCCGGCCGCGCGCTCTCGTTCAATCGCGAC
Source organism: Chloroflexota bacterium (assembly GCA_046096285.1). Taxonomy (GTDB): domain Bacteria; phylum Chloroflexota; class Chloroflexia; order Thermomicrobiales; family UBA6265; genus CADCWF01. Next base: position 4,983 of record JBJTKE010000725.1, on the reverse strand, counting down.
TACGGGACCCATCCGTTCGTTCCCGCCGAGCGGGTCGCCATCGTTGGCCCGGGCGGGCTTGCCGAGTCCGTTCCCGCCGAGCCACCCCGCTACGGCTTCGCCGGCATCGTCGAGGACTGGCGCGACGCGGTCCGGGAGCGCAGGGCCCCGCTGGCGAGCGCCGCCGCGGGCGTCACGGTGCTGATGCAGGTGGTCGGCGCCTACGCCGCCGCCGCCCTCGGGCGGACGCTCGCCCTGCCCCTCTCGCCGGATGATCCGGTGTACCAGCATGGGGCGAGTGGCATCTCCCGGCTGTCGTTGCCGCCCGGGTCGGCCGTTCGCCGGCTGGGGCTTTTCGGAACCGCGGGGGTCGCGTAACCGGCCGCCCGGGCCGAGGAGGTGCGTGGAGAGCGGGAGCATGGGACCAGGTCCGCCGGATTCGCGAGCAATCCCGATGATGAGGAGTTGACATGGCGACCATGAACCGTCGAACGATGCTCAAGACTGGCGCGGCGCTCGGCGCCGCCGCGGCGCTCGGCCGCGGCAGCAAGCGCTCCACGCTGGCCGTGGGAACCTACCTGCAGGGGACGTCCCTGGTCGTCGCCATGACCGACGGCGACGCCCCCAAGGCCCAGCCGCTGATCGATGATTACGCCAAGGCGAACAACGTCTCGATCGAGGTCCAGCAGGATCCCTACGGCAGCCTCCAGCAGAAGCTGACCCTGAACCTGACCCAGGCCACCGGCGCCTTCGACGTCGTTTCCCTCGACGATCCCTGGATGCCCCAGTTCGCCGGCGGCCAGTTCCTGATGAACCTCGCCGAGCTGATGGACAAGAAGGGCATGAAGGTCGATGAGGACTTCATCCCCGAACTGCTCGCCCTCGGCGATTTCCCGGCCGGCACCGGCCTGCGGGGCATCCCCTGGGTCGGCAACGTCCAGGTGTTCGCCGCCCGCGACGACGTGATGGGCGAACTCGGCCTCACCACCCCCGCCAGCTGGGACGACGTGCTCGCTTCCGCCGGCAAGATCACCGAGGCCAGGAGCGGCGAGGGCCTTTACGGGATCGGGCTCCGCGGCCAGGCCGGCAACCCGGCGGCCACCAGCTTCCTGCCCGTTCTCCGCGGCTTCGGCACCGACCTGTTCAACGACAAGTGGGAGCCCCAGCTTGCCACCGACGCCGCCCTGAAGGCCCTCCAGCTCCAGCTCGAGCTCGCCAAGCTGGCGCCTCCGGGCGTCGAGAACGTCGGCCACGAGGAGAACGGCCGCAACATGTACTCCGGCATCACCGCCATGTCGGGCGACATCTGGCCGGACCAGTTGCTCCAGATCTACAACCCCGAGGTCTCCAAGGTCGTCGGCAAGGTCAGCATCGGCGGCGAGCCCGCGCAGAGCGGCGTCAAGCCCGCCAACATGACCGGCAACTGGCTGCTCGGCATTCCCGAGGGCAGCCAGAACGCCGACGCCGCCGTGGACTTCATCGCCTGGTTCACCGCTCCCGAGCAGCAGATGCGCCTGCTCATGGACCAGTCGATCCCGGCCACCCGCATGAGCGTCATGGAGAACGCCGACGCGGTCGCCAAGTTCCCGTTCCTGCCCGGGCTGCTCTCCGCCGCCCGCAACGCCATGCCGCGCCCGCGCACCCCGTCGTACAACGCCGCCGAGGCGGTCTACGGCCAGTACGTGGCGCAGGCCATCGCCGGCCAGGTCAGCGCCGAGGAGGCGCTCGCCAACGCCAACAAGGAAATCACCGACATCATGGTCAAGAGCGGCGAACTGGCCCAGTAGGCCGGTCGCGGGGGGGGGGGGGCGGGGGGGCCCCCCCCCCCCCGCCCCCCAACCCCCCCGGGACACCCGCGGCGACCGGCCCCCGTCGGCGGGCCGCGCGCCGGGGCGCACCGGGCCCGCCCCGGCGCGCCGCATCCGACGCTCCCGTTCAACCGCCGCGAGGAACCGCACGGTGATCAGCGCCGACCTCCCAGCCGCACCCCCGCAGGACCCCGCGCCGGAGCCCGGCGCAGGCCGCGCCCCCGCCGCCGGCGTGCCGTGGTGGGAGCGTCACCTTGCCTGGCTGCTGGTCTCGCCCACCATCCTGCTGCTGCTGCTCTTCTCCATCATCCCCACCATCTTCCTGGTGCGGTTCGCCTTCTCCAACGTGATCCTCCAGCGCGGCGGCATGAAACTCGTCCCGATGGGCTTCGACAACTTCGCCCGCGCCTTCCAGGACCCGCTGGTGCAGGATTCGGTCGGCATCACCCTGCGCTGGGTGCTCATCGTCACCACCCTCGAGGTCCTGCTGGGGCTGGGCCTGGCGCTGCTGGTAAGCAGCCTCGGCCGCGGCCGCTCGATCTTCAGTTCGCTGCTGATCATCCCCATCATCATGCCGCCGGTCGCCGTGTCGGTGGCCTGGCTGTTCATGTATGACCCCGGCTTCGGCATCTTCAACTTCCTGCTCGGGGAATTCGGCCTGCCGGACGTGCGCTGGCTGTCTGACCGGAACATCGCCCTCTACTCGATGATGGCCGTCGACATCTGGCAGGCGACCCCGTTCGTCTTCCTGCTGCTCTACGCCGCCATCCTCTCGCTCCCCCGCGACCCCTACGAGGCGGCCGCCATCGACGGCGCTTCCCGCTGGCACGTCTTCCGCACCGTCACCTTGCCGCTGCTTGGGCCGGTGCTGCTGGTGGTCGTGCTGCTGCGCTTCATCGATGCCGCCCGCGCCTTCGACAAGATCTTCGTGATGACCCGCGGCGGCCCGGGCACCTCCTCCTTCACCATGTCCCTGACGATCTACAACGAGGCTTTCGCCAAGTTCGACTTCGGCTACGCCTCCGCCGTTTCGTTCCTGTTCCAGATCGTGATGGTCATCCTCGGCACGGTGTACGTGAAGCGCGCGTTGGCCGACTACTCGGCCCCGGCGGAATAGGAAACGCTGATGATCGGGGAGTCCCGCTGGGAACGCTGGGGCCGCTACGCCCTCGTCCTGTTCGCGCTCGTCGTCATCCTGCTGCCGGTCTACTGGATGGTCAACATGTCCTTCAAGGACAAGGCCGAGTTCGTCGCCCGGCCGCCGACCATCGTCGTCCAGCAGCCGACCCTCGACAACTACTACGACCTGCTCGTCACCCAGAAGTTCTACAAGTACGGCATCAACTCCCTGCTGGTCGCCCTCGGCGCGGCCGTGCTTGCCGTGACCGTCGGCACCATGGCGGCCTACGCCCTCTCGCGCTACCGGCTGCCCGGCAACCTCAACCACCACCTGCTGTTCACCGCGCTCACCGTCCGCATGTTTCCGCCGGTGGTGACCATCATCCCGATCTTCGCCCTCTACTCGATGAATTTCTTCGGCCACCGGATGATCGACACCCGGTACGGCCTCGCCATCATCCACGGCTTCGTCGAAATCCCGCTGGTGATCTGGATGATGATCGGCTTCTTCCGCGAAATCCCCCGCGACATGGAGGAGGCCGCGCTCGTCGACGGCGACAGCCGCTTTGCGGTGCTCCGCAAGATCGCGATCCCGCTGGCCGCGCCCGGTCTCGCCGCGACCTTCATTCTCGTCTTCATCTCGTCATGGAACGAGTTCCTGATGGCGCTGATCCTCACGCAGTCGAAGGCCCGCACGCTGCCCATCGCGGTGGCCGGCCAGATCACCCAGTACGACATCAAGTTCGGCAACATGATGGCCGCCGGCGTCATCACCACCGTCCCGGTGATGGTGCTGGCTCTGCTGGCCCAGCGTCACCTGACGCGCGGGCTGGCGCTTGGCGGGGTGACGGGGTGACGAGCATGGACGCAGGCGGCGGCGAGCGCCGTTCCGCCCCGGTGGAGTTCCGGGACGTGTGCAAGCGGTTCGGCGGCGTCAGCGCCGTCGACCACCTCGATCTCGCGGTGGCGGACGGCGAGATGCTGGTGCTGCTCGGCCCCTCCGGCTGCGGCAAGACCACCTCGCTGCGGATGCTGGCCGGGCTGGAGAGCATCACCTCCGGCGAGATCCGGATCGGCGGCGCGGTGGTCAACGACCTGCCGCCGCGGGCCCGCGACATCGCGATGGTCTTCCAGAGTTACGCCCTGTACAGCCACCTCACGGTCTACGAGAACCTCGCCTACCCGCTGCGCGTCCGCAAACTCGGCAAGGCCGAGATCGACCGCCGGGTGCGGGAGGTCGCGGCGGTGGTCCAGATCGGCGAACTGCTGGACCGCAAGCCGCGCGCCCTCTCCGGGGGCCAGCGGCAGCGGGTGGCCCTCGGCCGGGCCATCATCCGGCGGCCTTCGGTCTTCCTGATGGACGAGCCGCTCTCCAACCTCGACGCCAAGCTGCGGCTGCACACCCGCGGCGAACTGAAGCGATTCCAGCGGGAACTGGCGACCACCACGATCTACGTCACCCACGACCAGGCCGAGGCGATGACCCTCGCCGACCGGGTCGCGATCATGAACCAGGGCGTGCTCCAGCAGGTCGGGCCGCCGAAGGCGGTCTACGACAACCCGGCCAACATCTTCGTCGCCGGGTTCCTCGGCTCGCCGCCGATGAACCTGCTCGCCGGGGAGGCAGTCGCGGGCGTGGACGGCCCGGCGATCCAGGCCGGGAGTGTGCGGATCCCGCTCGCCGGCAGGCTGGCGCCCGCGCTGGCCGCCGCCGGGTCGCCCGGGGCGATCACGCTGGGCGTCCGCCCGGAGGACCTCGTGGTCGTGCCGCACGGGACGGCGGGCGCCGTCGACGGCGAGGTGTTCGTCGTCGAGGATCTCGGCAACGAGCGACTGGTGACGCTGGATTTCGGCGGCCAGTACGCCGTCGCCCGGACGGCAGCCGACTTCCCGGCGGAGATGGGCCAGCGGCTCGCCGCCCGTTTCGACCCGGCGCGTGCCCACCTGTTCGACACCGCGAGCGGGCTTCGCCTGCCCGTGTAGGCGCCGCTGGCCGGCCGCGGCGGGCCTCGAGCTCCGGTCCCGCCGGGCGTGGCAGGCCGCTCGCCGGCGGTACCGACCGGGCAGCACGCACGAG
>JBJTKE010000724.1:0-19191 GCA_046096285.1 Chloroflexota bacterium | reverse complement strand
CGCTGGGGCCGCTGGTGGTCGGGTGGGTGGCGGCCTCGGCGGGGCTGGCCGGCGGGGCGTATGTGCTGGCGGCGGTCGGGGTGGGGGCGGCGCTGACCATCGCGCTGCTGGTGCAGGAGACGCGCAGCCGGCCGGCGGGGTAGCCGTGCTCCGTCGTCTCGACAGGGCGGCGTACACTTCGGTGGAAAGGACGCTCGCCGTCAACGGCGGGAGTCGGGCCCGGAGGTTCCCATGGCGACGACATTTCGCGCGACGGTCGATAGCGAGGGCCGGATCGTTCTGCCGGAGGACGTGCGCCGGCGTCTCGGGCTTGAACCCGGCATCGGCGTCGACATTGTCGAGGCTGGAGACTCGCTGGTGATCGGGCGGCCATTGCGGAACGGGGCGGGCGACGTGGTGGCCCCGGACGCCGGGCCGATCCTGCCGATGGTTTCGGACATCGAGCGGGTGATGCGCTCCCGGTCGATGTTTCCATCCCCTCGGCCGATGTCCCCGGATCTTGACGACGAGATCGAGGAAGCGATCGCCGATGCGATGGCCGGGAAGTACCCGTGGACCGTCCGCAAACCCCGGTAGCGTTCATTGACGCCAATGTGATCATCCGGCAACTGACCGCTCCGGTCACCCCGGAGGATCGGGAGATGGCGGCAATCGCCAGGGATCTCCTGCTCGATGCCGCTCGACACCGGATCACTATCTGGCTGTCTGATGCGGTGGTGGCTGAGGCGCTCTACATCCTGACGAGCCCACGACACTATGCTGTCTCGCGTGAGCGGGCCGTGACGGGCATGATGGACATTCTCCACCTGTCAGGCTGCGCACTGGACGACAAGGACGCGTGCATCGCGGCCGTCGAAATGTGGGGAATGCACCCGAAATTGAGCTTCGTCGATTGTCTTGTGGCGGCCCGGACGATCAGCCGCGGCGGGCTGGCCGCCACCTTCGACCGGCGGCTCCAGCGCGTACCCGGCCTTGCCATCTGGCCGCCGATGCGGGCAACCGGGGCATCCTGAGCGGACCGGACCGGACCGGCCAGCGGCCACTTGCCGCACGCCGGCCGGCGAGCTCGCGGGCGGGGAAGCCCGCGATCCCGTGCGCCGGACAGATTCAGCGCAGGAAGAAGAACATCGAAGCGCCGACGCACAGCAGGTAGGCGGCTGTGGAGGCGGCGAAGGCCTTGCGGTCGAAGGAGACCGCGCGGTCGAGTTCCTCGCGGGTCGCCATCCAGGTGGTATAGACCGCGCTGGCCATGATCGCGAAGACGAAGGCGTAGGCGCAGATGTAGAGCATGTCGAGCATGATGAGGTAGTCGGTCTGGGGCAGTTCGGCGTTGGTGGTGAACTGGAGAGCGACCAGCGTGAGCAGGGCGGTGATGCCCATGCCGACGCGGGCCTCGGGGTAGGCGGGGTCGATGAAAAAGGTGAGCGCGGCGACCAGCACCACCAGCAGGATCGGCAGCAGCAGCTTGATGGCCGCCGCGATGGGCGGCCGGGTGAGGTGGATGTCGACGTTGCCCCGGGAATAGGGCGCAGGCGCATCGAGGGTGAGATCGCCGAAGGTCGTGGGGTAGTCCTGCTGGATGATCGCGAACTTCGGCGGCTGCAGTTCGTAGCCGGGCAGGTCGGTCTCGGGGTTCATGGTCACCGGGGGGTCGTCCGGCACGTAGACGAGGACATCCTGGGGATAGGTGTTGTCCTCGAAGACGATGGCGAGGGATTGCTCGTCGAAGGGATACCGCTGGAGGGGGAACTTGTTGGTGAAGGCGCCCTGGTAGCGGATGGCCTGGTAGAGGGTGCCGTCCGGCTGGGGAACCGGCTCGTCGTACAGCTGGGTGGCCCGGGAATCCCAGGGCGAACTGGCGTTCATGAACTCGATGGTGGCCGCCGGGTCGAGGTCCGGGTCGCGCCAGCGGAGCCAGAGGTAGAAGTCGATCAGGTAGGTGTAGGTGTGCAGGTCGAGTTGCTGGATGTCGTTGATGTACAGGCCGACCGTCACCTGCTCGGGCCCGTCCTGCGCGGTGGCGCTCGCGGGCGGCAGGGAGAGCAGGCAGGCGCAGGCGATGACCGCCGCCGCCGCGAACGCCATCAGCGCCCGGGTCGTGCGTGAAACCGGATGCACGGCAATCCTCCACGGCTGGCGCCGCACCCCGGCGGGCCCCGGTCCGGGCGCACCGGCCGTTCCTGCCGGTGACCGGAGTATACCCGTGACGGTACGTGGTCTCCGGTGGGCCGGCTTGCCGGGTGGGCGGTAGGCGGGACGACGCGGCCCGACGGGCCCGGCGGCCGGACCGGGCCAGCGCCTCGTCTACAGCCCGATCGCCTGCCCCTCGCTGCGCGGGTCGGATGCCACCGCCAGCACGCCGGTCTCCGGGTCGCGGGCGACCACCTGCACCGCGCCGCGGGCGCCCCACGGGCCGAGGCGGACGACGTTGTGGCCCATCTCGGCAAGCTGCCGCAGGGTCTCCTCGCCGACGCGGGATTCGACGCGAAGCTCGGCGGGCGCGCCGACGTCGGCGGGGTAGGTCGCGGGCCACAGCTGCCAGCGCGGCAGCGAGGCCGCGGCCTGCACGTCGAGCCTGCCGTCGATCAGGGCGCTGATGGTCTGCACGTTCCACTGCGGCTGGAAATCGCCGCCGGGCGTGCCGCCCGCCACCACCGGCGTGCCGTCCGGCCCGGCGATCAGGTAGCAGTTGAGGGTGTGCATGGTGCGCTTGCCCGGCTCGAAGACATTCGGGTGGCCGGGCTCGAGGCTGAAGCAGTGGCCGGCGCGGTTGTTGAGCAGCACGCCGGTGTCGCCCGCCACCACGCCGCTGCCGAACCAGTCGGAGACGGAGAAGATGAGCGAGACCAGCATCCCGTCGCGGTCCGCGGTGACCAGCGAGGTGGTGTGGCCGTCCTGGAGCGAGCCGGGGGCCATCTCGCCGGCGCGGAAGGGGTCGTAGCCGATGAAGCGGCGGGCGGCCCACTCCTTCGAGATGAAACGGTCGACGTTGGCCGCGCCCTCGGGGGTGTCGGCGGCCCCGGCGTTGCGGTCGCCGAAGGCGGCCTTGAGCGCCTCGGCCTGCAGGTGGATGGTGGGCGCGCTCGACAGGCTGCCGGGGCTGATCCTGGCCCGCTCCGCGTAGTTGAGCGCCTCCAGCACGACGAACCCCTGGGTCGGCAGGCGGGTTTCGTAGATGGTGTGGCCGCGGTAGGTGCTGGCCAGCGGCGGCAGCAGATCGGTCTCGTGGCCGGCGAAATCCTCCGCGGTCAGCGCGCCGCCGCGGGACTGCAGGTAGCCGGCGATCCGCCGGGCCAGCGAGCCGCGGTAGAACGACTCCGGGCCGGCGGCGGCAATCTCGCCGATGGTGCGGGCGAGGTCCGGTTGGCGGAACAGGTCGCCGGGGCGGGGAATGCGGCCCCCGGGCAGGAAGACCGCCTCCGCCGCGGGATCCTTGCGCAGGATGTCCTCCGCGCCGGTGGCGATGAAGGCGGCGCCGGCGACGGAGAGCGGGAAGCCGTCGCGGGCGAGGCGGATGGCGTCCCGCGCGAGGCTGCCGAAGGTGCGGGTGCCGAACTGCTCCAGCATGGCGAAGGCGCCCGCCACGAAGCCGGGCACCCCGGGCGAGAGCGGCCCGCGCTGGGCAAGCACCCGCTGCCCGGCGGCGCCGGTTTCGCCGCGCTCGGCCATCCATTCGCGGGTGACGCCCGCCGGGCCGTTGCCGCTGCCCATGAACGCCAGCAGTTCCCCGGCGCCCGGGGCGTCCGGCGCGTCCGGGCGGTGGACGATGGCGAACAGGTCGCCGCCGATGCCGCACATGGCGGGCAGGACGACCGAGCCCACGAGCGCGGCGGCGACGGCGGCGTCGACCGCGTTGCCGCCCTCGGCCAGCACCCGCGCGCCGGCGGCGGAGATCAGCGGGTGGGCGCTCGCGATCGCGCCGTCGCGGGCCATCACCGGGTTGTTGGCATGGGACTCGGGGTCGGCCATTGGGCCGGGGACGGGAAATCCGAGGGTCATGGCGGCCTCCGTTCGGGGGCGGGCGTCGGGTACCGGGCGCGGCGCCCCAGCTACCGCGGCATCATCGCCGGTGAGCGGTTCGCGGACAACCGGGATGGGCGACACAAGCCATGCGCCCTGCCGCCCGCCGCCAATCCGGCATGCCCGGAGCGGGGCTACAATTCGCGGGCGAGCGAGGCCATTTCCCGACCCGCAGGGAGTGAACCATGCCCATCGTGTTCGCGGCGGTGCTGCCGCACGGATTCCCGCTGATTCCCGATCTCTCCGCGGACGCCGGCGGGGCGCTCGCCACCCGCGCGGCGATGACCGAGGCCGCCAGCAGGGCGGCGCGGGCCGGGGTGGAGGCCATCGTCATCGCCGGGCCGCACGGCTTCCGGGTGAACGGCGCGGTCTGCCTCGCGGATGTGGCGCGGGCGGCCGGGTCGCTGCGCTGGGAGGACCGCCTCGTCGAACTGAACGTGCCGGTGGACGGCCCGCTGACGGACCGCATCGCGGAGCATGCGGCGACGGCGGGCGTGCCGGTCGCGCTGGGCGGGTTCGCCGGGAACCGCCGCGACCAGAGCGTGCTGCCGCTCGACTGGGGGCTGCTGACCCCCCTCTGGTTCATGGGCCACGGCCGGAACATGCCGGGCATGGGCGACGTGCTGGCCGACCCCCCGGACGAGGACCTCGGGCCGCCCGCCGTGATGGTTTCCCCCTCCCGCTCGCTCCCGCGGGAGACGCTTGCCGCGTTCGGCCGCGCGGTGGCCGACGCGGCTGCCGAGGACGGGCGCCGGGTCGCCTTCATCGCTTCCTGCGACTGGGCGCACACCCACCGCGCGGACGGACCCTACGGCTTCAGCGACCTCGCCGCGCCGGTCGACGCGCGGGTGGTGGACGCCATCGCCGCCGGGGACCCGCTGCGGCTGACGGACCTGACCGACGAGGAGGCCTCCACCGCGGCCATCGACGGCCTCTGGCAGACGCTGATGCTGGGCGGCGTGCTGGACCGCGTCCCGATGCGGGCCGACCTGCTCTCCTATGAAGCGCCGACCTACTACGGGATGGTCGTCGCGACGTTCGAGCCCGCCCCGTGAGCGACTGGGAGTTCGACCCCTTCGCCCCCCGGCGCAGCCCCGAGGCGGTCGCCGAGGCGATGCCGGCCCCTGTCGCCGCCGTCGTAGTTCCCCCGGCCACGCCCGCGCCGCCTCCCCAGCCTGCCCCGGCCGCCGCCGATCCGCTCGATGCGCTTTCCGCGCCGCCGCCGGTTCGCGCCCGGCCGCGGCGGTCGCCGGCGGCCGGGACGGTCGCGGCGCGGGCGGGCGGCAAGGAGCGTCCCGCGAGCGCCTCATCCGCGCCGCCGCCGGAGACCCCGGAGCCGCCGGTCCCGTCCGCTCCATCGTCCCTCGTCGCGCCTCAGCCTGCGCCCGGACCGTCGAACGAGGACGCGCAACCCGCCGCCCGCGCTCCCGGCTACCGGCTGTCGGTCAAGGAGATGGCCCCGGACGAGCGCCCCCGCGAGCGGCTGAAACTGCGCGGGCCGCAGTCGCTGTCGGACGGCGACCTGCTGGCGATCCTGCTCAACACCGGCATCGTCGGGGAGACGGTGACCGACGTGGCGCAGCGGCTGCTGGCCGAGCACGGCGGCATCCGGGGGCTGCTGCGGATGGAGACGGAGGAACTGGCGCGGGTGCGCGGGATCGGCGACGCCAAGGCGGTGCGGCTGAAGGCGGCGCTGGAGATCGGGCGGCGGCTGGCGGCGCTCGGGGCGGAGGCGCGGCCGAAGATCACCTCGCCGGACGAGGTCGCCACGCTGCTGCAGGTGGAGATGGCGGCGCTGGAGCAGGAGCAGTTGCGGGTGGTGCTGCTGGACACGAAGCATCAGGTGATCGCCGTCCGCACGGTGGTGCAGGGGAGCGTCAACCAGGCGCAGGTGCGGGTGGCGGAGGTGTTCCGGGATGCGGTCCGGCAGAACGCGGTGGCGCTGGTGGCCGCCCACAACCACCCCTCGGGCGACCCGACTCCCTCGGCGGCGGACGTCTCGCTGACGCTGGAACTGGCGCAGGCGGGCAAGCTGCTGGACATCGAGGTGCTGGATCACATCATCCTCGGGCAGGGACGGTGGGTGTCGCTGCGGCGGCTGGGGCTGGGGTTTCCCTCGTCCTGAGCGAACTCGACCATTTTCATGTGAGATGCTGGTTTCGCGTTTGAACTAGCCGATTTTCGGGATTGTGCAGGCCGGGCGTCTGCCTATAATCGTTCGCAGCGGGGCCGCGCTCCGGGTCAGGTTCCGGAGCCGAGGAGTTCAGCGAAAGGGATATTGGTCATGGACACTCGCATCGGACGCCGCTCGTTCGCCGGCGTTGCCGCTGTCGCCGCAACCGCGGCGGTGGGTTTCGGCAGCGCGCTCGCCAAGGGGAATGGCAAGTCCCCGAACGGCTCAAAGCCGGCCAACAACCCTCCCGGCAAGAACAAGGTCGCCATCTGCCACCTCGACGACGACACCGGCCTCTACAGCTACAAGCTGGTGCCGCCGACCGCGGTGCCGGGTCATGAGCGGCATGGCGACGTGGTCACCGGCGTGACGAGCGCTGCGGTCTGCGACGCGCTGAACCAGCCGCCCACGTAGGCCGACGACGGCGACGTCGCCAGTCCTGACACGATAACGCTGAACGGCGGCCCTCGCACGTGCGGGGGCCGCCATTCCTTTGGCCGATGCTCGATGTTCGATGTTCGATGTTCGACGATCGATAAACCCGGAACCTGAGGGGAGAGCGCTCGCGCCCTCCCCTCAGGTTCCGCGCGCCCGCTTCCGGCATCGACGTCGCGGTCGTCCCTGGGCTGGCTCGCCGGCATCGCTGCCCGGGCGATGCCGGACGGCGGCGACGGCGCGGCGGCTGCCGTGCCCGGGGCCACCGAGGGGGCAGGTCCGGCGGTCGCGAATCTGCCGGACCAGGGCGCCGGAGCCGCGAGCGTGAATCGTGGAACCTGACCATCCCCCAACCTGATACCGGCAACCGGCAACCGGCAGTTCGCAAGCGAACGATGACGCGGCGGTCCTCGCGCAAGCGGGGGCCGCCGCCGTTTGCCCGCGGGGCCAACGCAAGCTCACGTATTCCCCGAAATGGCGGGAAAAGTGGCGGGAAGAATGGCGTAAATGGCGTGGTGCGCGGGTTTTCCTTGCCTCAGGATAGGAGGAAGGCCCGCAGGCCTGTCCCGCTGCTGCCCGCAGGCGGCGGGAAGCGAAAGCACCAGGGGGCGCGCCACGGCGGCAGGGACCGCGCGCGGGCGCCGGAGCTGAAGCGCTGGAGGGTAACGCGATGGACCAGACGGCATTTGACCGGCTTGCCCGGTTGCTCGGCGGGGCGGCCACCCGCCGGGCGGGGCTGCGAGCGGCGCTGGGAGCGCTGGCTGGCGGCGGCGCCGGGACGCTGGCCGGGACGCTGGCCGCGACGCTGACCGAGGCGAAGAACAAGGACAACAACACCGACCGGGACACGTCGAGGAAGGGCCGCGGCCGCGGCCGTGGGCATGACGGCAAGGACCGCGGCAAGGACGGCCGGGAGAAGACGCCGGGCGCCGAGGGACCCTGCGGCGACGGCTCCATCGATCAGAACCGGTGCAAGAAGCACAAGGACTGCTGCACCGGGTACTGCCAGCGCAAGCACAAGGGGAAGAACGGGGAGTCGCGGTGCCGGTGCAAGCAGGCGGGCCGCCCTTGCACGGAGAACCGGAACTGCTGCAACGAGTCCTGCGTCGATGGGTTTTGCGGCGGGCGGCCGACGCCGCCGACCCCGGCGGTGACGATCCCGACCGGAAAGGCCTGCGTCGCGGAGCGGGACACCTGCGCGGCGGCGAACGCGACCTGCATCCCCTATGACCGGGGAACGAAGAAGGGGACCTACTGCCTGCTGCCGTTCGAGGCGCAGTGCACGGCGGACGACGAGTGCGTGAACGCGTCGTGCTCGCTGGGCGTGTGCGTGAACTGCTCGTGCAACGGGTGCCCGTCGGGCGAGTGCGTGGCGGACGTCTGCGCCAGCGGATGCCAGTGGAGCACGGTGCAGGCGGCGATCGACGATCCGGCTTCGGGCGACGTGATCCACCTTGCGCCGGGAACCTACGACGAGGACCTGACCATTTCCGGCAAGAACCTGACGCTGGTGGGCTGCCCGGGCGGGGAGGCGGTGATCCGGAACGCGACGGTCGGAACGCGGGCGATCGTGGTGTCGGACGCCTCCCGGCTCGAGCTGGTCGACATCGTGATCGAGGGCAACAACAACAGCATGGCCGACGACGGCGGCGGCATCGAGACGTCGGGCGACCTGACGCTGTGCCGGTACACGAAGATCCGCAACAACAGCGGGCCGGACACCTACGGCGGCGGCGTGCGTCTCAAGAGCGACCTCGGGCCGGGAGGGCCGACGCTGCGGGTGCTGGACGCCACGGCGATCACCGGCAACCACGACAGCTACGGCGGCGGCGTCGCGATCGACCTGGCCGGGCAGGTGATCGTGCAGGACAACGCGGTCATCGCGGACAACTCGGCGGACACGTACGGCGGCGGCATCTACCTCAACAGCGCGGCGCGGGCGATCATCCGGGGCAATGCCCGGGTGACCGGGAACACCACCGGGACCAATGGCGGGGCCATCTTCTACTGGGGAGGCGGCAACGGCACCGGCCTGACCGACGTGCCGATCGAGGTCAGCGGGAACGTGCTGTTCGACGGCAACACCTCGGACAGCTACGGCGGGGCCATCGGCACCGGCACCTGCGACTCCTACGGCAACGAGACGCTGGCCATCGGCGGCAACGCCGTCTTCTCCAACAACAAGGCCCTCGGCGCCACGAAAGGCGGCGGGGCGATCATGTCCTACTACTGCCGACTCGCCGTCACCGGCAACGTGAAGTTCACCAGCAATACGGCAGCCCTGGCTGGCGGGGCGGTGTACATGTACAGCCCGGGAGACACCTACGGCACGTTGCTGGACATCTCGGGGGATGTCGAGTTCACCAGCAACACGGCCGACTCCTACGGCGGCGCGATGTACCTCTATTACACCAAGGCGCGGATCAGCGGCCGGACGGTGCTGTCGGGCAACTCCGCGCCCGTCGAAGGCGGGGCCGTGTCGATGTTCGTCTCCAGCCTCTCGCTTTCGGACTCCGTCCGGATTTCCGGCAACTCGACGGATGGCAACGGCGGCGGGATCAGCATCGGGCGGTACGACCATCTCCCGGTGCTCAACATCCGCGACAACGTCGAGATCTCGGACAACACCGCCGGAGAGGGCGGCGGCATCCACATATGGGGGCTCTACTGGGATACCTACGCGCCCTACATCGGCGGCGACGCGAAGATCACAGGGAACTCCGCCAAGGTGATCGGTACGTCAACGGGCCGGGGCGGGGGTTTCTACTTCGAGTACTGTGGCCTGACGCTCGGCGGCCGGGCCGAGATCAGCGGCAACACCGCCGAGGCGGAGGCCGGAGGCATCTATGTCGGCGGAAACTGCTATCTGGACACCGAAACCGAGTCGGTGCGATTGCTCGGGTCGTCAGTCGTCTCCGGCAACACCGGGACAAAGGGCGGCGGCGTCTACCTCAATTGGAGACCGTATAGTGGCCCATCCGCGATAATCGGCCTGAAGGTGGCGGGCCAGAGCACGATCACCGGCAACACCGCCACCGACGCGACGCCCTCGGGCGGCGGCGTCTACTCCGACAACGCCCTGAACACCTTCTCGGTGGTTTCCGGCAGCATCACCGACAACACGCCGGACCAGTGCGCGGGCGCGGGCGCCACCTGCTGATGCCCGGCCCTCCCGAACCAGCCTGAACGCCCCTTTTCCCCCGGGGGCAGGACGGAGCGGCGGCCCTCGCGCACGCGGGGGCCGTCCGCGTTGGCTGCTACGATTGCCGGCATCATCGGCGAAGCGGGAGGGTCGGACGTGGACGGCGAGGAAACGGCGGGAACCCTCGGGTTCGGGGTGGCGGGGACGCTGGACCATGCCATCGTGCGGCGGCTGGCGCGGGCGGCCGAGGCGGCGGGGTACGCCGCGTTCTGGGTGAACGATCTTCCCGGCGGCGAGGGCCTGGCCGGGCTCGCCGCGGCCGCCGAGGTCACGACCCGGCTGCTGCTCGGCGTGGGCGTGATTCCGCTGGACCGGCAGCCCGCGGAGGTCATCGCGCGGCGCATCGGGGAGCTCGGGCTGCCGGTCGAGCGGCTGCTGGTCGGCGTCGGCTCCGGCGACGCGAAGGGCGGGCTGGAGCGGGTGCGCGCGGGCGTGCTGGCGCTGCGGGAGCTCACCCCGGCGCGGATCGCGGTCGGCGCGCTCGGCCCGAAGATGTGCCGGCTGGCCGGGGAGACGGCGGACGCGGTGCTGCTGAACTGGCTGATTCCTGCATACGTGCCGGGCTCCGCGCAGCTCACGCTGGATGGGGCGGCGGCGGCCGGGCGGCCCCGGCCGCTGATCGCCGGCTATGTCCGGGTCGCGCTGGACGAGGGGATGGCGCGGCTGGAGACCGAGGCGGGGCGCTACGCCAGTTTCCCGGCCTACGCCGCCAATTTCGCCCGGATGGGCGCGGCGGCGATCGACACCACGGTGCACGGCCCGGACCGGGCCGCGGTCCGCGCCGGGCTGGCCCGCTACGAGTCGCTGCTGGATCACACCGTCGCCCGCGCCATCGCGGCGGCGGAGACGGAGGACGCCTACCGGCGGGTGCTGGAGGCGGCCGCGCCGGGGGCCTGAGGCCGTTTCGCCACCGGGAGAGCGTCGCGCGCGGGGCGGTCCGGATCATCCGGGCCGCCCCGTCGACGTGCAAGCGAGGATGAACGCGCGGGGCATTCCGGCGCGGAATCACCTCCATTTCACCGATCTGTCAGCCGGATTTCACGAGTCGATAACGACTCCGTCATTCATCTCCCAAGGAAAACCTCTACATATGGAGGTGCGGAATATGGCGCCCGCCGCTTTGCGGCTGTGGCGGCCGATGTGGCTGCACGCGGCTCGCGCACGGGACCGAAAGGGAGACGATCATGGATGGCGACCGATTCGACGAACTGACGCGGGCGCTGGGCTCGCTAAGAACGCGGCGCGGCGCGCTGCGGGCGGCGGTTGCTGGCGCGGTCCTGGCCGCCGCGGCGGTGGTGGCGCCGGGCTCGCTGGCGAAGAACCGGGCGGCCGGCGATGCCGGCGGCCCCGGATCAGAGGGCGGCAAGGGCGGCAAGGGCGGCCGAAACGAAGGTAGCGGAAAGAACGGCAAGGGCAAGAACAAGGACAAGAACCGGAAGAACGCCGGACGGCGCGAGCCCGATGCGAACAGGAAACCCAACGGCGGTAGCCCTGGGACCGGACCGACCGTCGAGCCGATCTGTCCGGCCAACAAGCTTGCGTACTGTCACTGCGTGCCGACCAACAAGGCGACGTCGTGCCAGATCCAGTGTTCCTCGGGCGACGCCGGCCACAGCGGCCACCCGTTCGACTGTACCTGCTTCGATGACCCGAACAACCCGCTGCCGCGCTGCACCTACTGCGGCGAGGCCGACAACTCCGCCTGCTGCCCGAACTGCGGCGCGGCGGGCAGCCCGGGGCCGAACTGCTGCATCGCCAACGGGGCCGGGTTCTGCACCAACTTCCAGACCGACCCGGCCAACTGCGGCGCCTGCGGCACGGTCTGCGCGGCGGGTGAAACCTGCTGCAGCGGCGTCTGCCGGAATCTGCAGACCGATCCGAAGAACTGCGGCACGTGCGGCAAGGCCTGCCCGACCGGCGACATCTGCGTGCTGGGCTCCTGCACCGCCGGCTGCGTTCCGACGACCTGCGCAAGCCTCGGCTCCGAATGCGGAACCCCGGATGACAACTGCGGCAACAAGCTGAACTGCGGGACCTGCCCGAACGGGCTGACCTGCTCCAACGACACCACCTGCGTCTGCGGCGCCGGCACGCTCTGCGGCGCCGGCGCCAACCGCGTCTGCTGCACCGGCGCGACGCCCTACTGCGGGGCGGGCGGCGTCTGCGTGGCCTGCCAGAACGACGCGCAGTGCGACGACAAGGACGTCTGCACCGCCGACACCTGCGACGTGGCGAAGGGCGTGTGCGTCCACACCAACATCCCCTGCGAGCCGAAGATCTGCGAGATCCTCGACGGCTGCGATCCGAACGACGGCTGCCAGTACCACGACGCCCCCGCCGGCGACCCCTGCGACGGCGGCCTCTGCGACGGCGCGGGCAACTGCGTGGAGTGCGTCTCCGCGGCGCAGTGCGACGACAAGAACGTCTGCACCGCCGACACCTGTGACGTGGCGAAGGGCGTGTGCGTCCACACGAAGATCCCCTGCGAGCCGAAGATCTGCAAGATCCTCGACGGCTGCGATCCGAAGGACGGCTGCCAGTACCACAATGCCCCCGCCGGCGACCCCTGCGACGGCGGCCTCTGCGACGGCGCGGGCAACTGCGTGCAGTGCCTCGTGAACGCGGACTGCCAGCAGCCCGGGACCCCCTGCCGGGAGGCCGTCTGCACCGACCAGCGCCTGTGCGTGACCTACGACCGCGACGGCGTGGCCTGCTCCGAGGGCGGCAAGGACGGCTGCTGCGACAAGGGCGCCTGCGGCATCGGCCAGAACGTCTGCAAGAGCAGCGGCATCTGCATCTCGGCCTGCGGCGCGGGCCAGACCTGGGACCCCGACACCTGCGAGTGCCTCTGCACCGAAACCAGTTGCCCGAACGGCTGCTGCAAGGGCGCCGTCTGCGTGCCGTACATCCAGCAGGACAACGAGACCTGCGGGAAGGGCGGCGCGGCCTGCGCGCCCTGCCAGGACCCCACCGGCAACTGCAACGACAGCGGCGTCTGCGTCGCCTGCGACGAGGACTCCGACTGCGGCACGGACACCACCTGCCGCGCCTACTTCTGCAACCCGGACGGGACCTGCTCGTCGAAGGACGCCCCGCTGAACACCGACTGCACGCTCGCGACCGGCGGCCCCGGCTTCTGCGACGGCGCGGGGTCCTGCGTGCCGTGCAACGACGCCAGCCAGTGCGGCGTCTCCGACGCCTGCCTCACCTGGACCTGCACCGCCAACGTCTGCGGGTCGATCCAGAACGACGGCGAGATCTGCGGCCCGACGCAGGAGGGCTGCTGCCAGGGCGGCTCGTGCCAGGAGGAACTGAAGGTCTGCAAGGGCGTTTGCATCGCGGACGACGCCTGCTGCGTGGACAGCGACTGCGGCACGGACACCGACTGCGCGAGCTACACCTGCAACGCGAACCACAGCTGCACCACCAACTTCGAGATCGCCGGGACGTCCTGCGACGAGAAGGGCGGCAAGGTCTGCGACGGCAAGGGCATCTGCGTCCCGTGCGTCAAGCCGGATGACTGCGGCATGTCCGACGCCTGCATCACCTGGACCTGCGAGGCCAACACCTGCGGCTCGTTCAACACCGACGGCGTCATCTGCGGCGCGAAGGACGAGGGCTGCTGCCTGGGCGGCACGTGCCGCGACGAACTCAAGGTCTGCGCCGGCATCTGCATCCCCGACGGCGACTGCTGCGGCCCGCAGGACTGCACCACCGCGCCGAACTGCTTCACCAACGAGGACGCGGCCTGCACCGCCGGCCAGTGCGTCTACCAGCCGGTGACCTGCCCGAAGCCGCCGGTCTGCCGGATCAACAACATCTGCGACCCGGCCACCGGCCTCTGCGCAAGCTCGCCGGATGCCAGCCAGAACGGCAACGTCTGCGGCACGGATTCCGTCTGCTGCGACGGCGCGTGCATCGTCGCCGAGTGCTGCACCGCCAGCGACTGCGACACGCCGCCACTCTGCCGCACCGCCACCGGCGCGACCTGCGACAACGGCGCATGCACCTACCCGGCGATCGCCAGCGACCAGCGCTGCGAGGCCGGTTGCTGCTCGGCCGGGACCTGCACGCCGTACACCGGCCAGAACGCCGCGCTCTGCGGAACCGGCGGCGCGGCCTGCGCCAGCTGCGACGACCAGAACTCCTGCACCACCGACACCTGCTCGCCGCAGGGCGTCTGCCAGCACGCGCCGATCACCGGCGACTCCTGCGGCGACGTCGGCTGCTGCGACAACGGAACCTGCGACCTCACGCTCAACGCCTGCCCCGCGCAGGGCATCTGCATCGACGCCTGCGCCGACGGCCAGATCTACGACCCGGAGACGTGCGCCTGCACCTGCACCGCGGACAGTTGCCCGGACGGCTGCTGCACCGCGAACGAAACCTGCGTGCCCTTCACGGCGCAGACGGCAGCCCTGTGCGGCACGGGCGGGGAAACCTGCGCGACCTGCGCCGACGGCGACGTCTGCACCACCGACGTCTGCACGCAGGGCGTCTGCTCCAACCCGGCCGTCCCCGTCGGCGATCCCTGCACCGACCAGTCCGGCGTCTGCAACGGCGACGGAGTGTGCGTCCAGTGCATCGCCGATACGGACTGCGCGACCGGGCAGGCCTGCTGCGCGACCTCCAGCACCTGCGTCTCGACCACCTGCCCGGCGGGGCAGGTCTACGACCCCACCACCTGCGCCTGTAGCGCCGGGCTCTGCATCGAACTCGGCGGCGCATGCTCCGGCAGCGGCCAGGGCACGTGCTGCACGGGGCTGGCCTGCTCGGGCGGGATCTGTGTGAGCACCACCTGCGCGGCGGAGAACAAGCCGTGCACCGAGGGCCTGGTCAACTGCTGCACCGGCCTGACCTGCACCAACGGCATCTGCAAGACCCCGCCCGCGATCTGCGCGCAGACCGGCGAGGACTGCACGAAGATCGAATGCTGCAAGTCCGGCGACACCTGCGGCAGGAACACGAAGGGCGACCTCATCTGCCAGAAGGCGGTGCCGGTCCAGCCCTGCTCCCACGCCGGCGAGCGCCCGAACGGCAACGGCAAGTGCTGCGAGCGGCTGCACCTCGAACAGGGCCGCTGCGTCATCAACCGCTGGGATCACTGCGATCCCCGCAAGCGCGGCAAGGCCAGCTTCTGCGAGCGCGGAACCCGCTGCGCTGGCGGCAGGATCTCGCCCCACGGGACGCCCGTCTGCGTGCCGGGCAAGAAGCGGCGCGGCCGCGGCTCCGAGCGCACGATGACCTCCTGACAGGCGGCGCACCCTGCTCCGCATTCGGCGGCGGCCCCGGGCAACCGGGGCCGTCGCGTTTCCGCCGTCGCGCTGGCGTGGTGTCCGGTTCGCGCGGTCGAGGGAGTGCGCCGTTCGCCGGGTTGCCGGCCCGATGGGCGCCGCGCCCGCCCGCCATTCCCTGCTCTCCCGGGGCGGGAGAGCAGGACCGCCGCGGGTCGCGGCAGCGCCGCGGCCCGGTGCGGGGACCGGGCAGGCGCAGGCCCCGGTGGGCGGTTCACGAGGTTCTCAGGCAATGTTCAGGGGGGATTCACCGCCGCATCACCGGCGGTTGATCCGCGGCGGGTACAACAGGAGCGGACGGAGTCGGGCTCGCGGCGGGATCGGGGCGGTACCCGCCGCGGCGAGCGAGACAGGAATGGCAGGACGATGGACGCTGACCGCTTCGACCGGCTGACCCGGTTGCTCTCGATCTCCCGCTCGCGCCGCGGGTTCGCGGCGTTGCTGGGCGCGGCCCTGCTGCCGGCCGCGCGCCGCGCGCCCGCCGCGCTCGCCTGCGATCCGAACTGCGCCGGCAAGGCCTGCGGCGACGACGGCTGCGGCGGATCCTGCGGGTCCTGCCCGCTCGGCTCGATCTGCATCGATGACCTCGGGGCCTGCGTCGCCGATCCTCCCATCTGCCGCCTCGTCGGCGAGTCCTGCGGGGAAAGCGTGCGCTGCTGCGACCTGCTGCTGTGCCAGGGCGGCATCTGCGCGTTGCCCGCCTGCGTGCCGCTCGGCGGCGCCTGCGGGCCGGGGGCCGCCTGCTGCGACGATTTCGAGTGCGTCACCTCCATCTGTGTGCAGATCGCCCCAACCTGCGCGCCCACCGGGGCATCCTGCAAGGCGTCGGACTGCTGCGACGCCTACGACACCTGCATCGTAGGGAACGACGGCAGTTACACCTGCGTCCGCGATGCGCCGGTGACGCAGCCCTGCGCCCATGCTGGCGAGCGGCCAGCCCTCAAGAAGTCCCCCTGCTGCTCCCGGCTCCAACTCGAACGAGGGCGGTGCGTGGTGAACCGCTGGGAGCGCTGCGACCGCCGCAACAAGGGCCGCCGCGGCCCCTGCGAGCGCGGCACGAAATGCCTCGGCGGCAAGTATGCCGTCAAGGGGCATCCGGTCTGCGTTCCGGTGTGAGCAGGCGACGAGGCGGGCAGGCGAGCGGACGGGCGGGCGAACCGGATGGTCCGGTTCCTGCGACGGCCGCGGTGATGCAGGCCGTGTGGAAGGATGCATGGCGGTGACACAGGAACAGGCACGCGGCCAGGTTCGGCGGGGAGCGGTGCGCCCGCGGGCGGCGCGGCTGCGCGTGCTGGCGGCGCTCGGGGTGCTGCTGGCGGCGATGATCGCCGGCCTGCTGGGGTCCGTCATGGGCCAGCCGGTCCCGGGCGCCCCGGCGCTGGCGGCGGACGCCTGCGGCCCGGGGCTGCACCCGATGCAGATCGACGGCGAGACGCTGTGCGCGATCGGGCCGGAGGATCTCATCCCCGGGTTCCGGGAGCAGGGGACGGTGCCCGCGGTCGCGGCTGGTGGCCCCCGGCCGCGCCTCGCCTGCATCGGCGACGGCTCGTCCGGGATGCGCGTTCAGCCGCTCTACGTCTACGAGCAGTCCAAGGGGAGCCGGTACGGCCAGTACGGGGCGACCATCGACGCGGCGATTTCCGGCATGGACAGCATTTTCACGACCAGCGCCCAGCAGACGGGCGGGGTCCGGCGGGTCCGGTTCGTCACCGACGTCAACTGCGCGCCGGTGGTCGGGATCGTGATGGTGCCGGACGGATCGCTCTCCACCTTCGCCGGGTCGATCACCGCCGTGCGAAACGCCGGCTACAACCGCACCGACCGCAACTACGCGATGTTCGTCGACGTCAACCTTTATTGCGGCATCGGCACCATTCGCGCCGACTCGAAACCCACGCAGGACAACCTCAACAATCTCGGCGGCGCCTACGCCCGGGTGGACAGCGGCTGCTGGAGCGGCTTCGCGATGGCCCACGAGGTGATGCACGGCCTCGGCGCGGTGCAACTCGACGCGCCGCACAGCACCGGCGCCTGGCACTGCACCGACGAGCGCGACGTGATGTGCTACTCCGACCAGGGGACCAACAACCCGCCGATGCAGCAGGCGTGCACTACCGGCGCCTGGGCGCTCGGCGATTTCTTCGACTGCAACCACGACGACTACTTCACCACCAGCCCATCCCCGTCCGGCTACCTCGCCACCCACTGGAACACCGCCAACAGCGTCTTCCTCGACGCCTCCGGCGGGCAGTGGCCGGGCGCGATCGCCATCTCGCCGTCGAGCGGCCCGGTCGGGACGGCGGCGACGGTCACGCTGACCAAGTTCAAACCCGGCACCCCGATCGTGCTGAAGTTCGACGGCGCCGTGGTGGCCAGCAAGGTCGCCGACGCCAACGGCGCGGCCACCATCACCTTCACGGTGCCGAAGACCACCGGCGGCTATCACCAGATCTACGCCGACACCCCCGAGGTCGACGCCGAAACCGTCTTCAACGTCACCACCTCGGCGCGCATCAAGCCGAAGCGGGCGCGGGCCGGGCAGACGGTGGAACTCGACCTGGCCGGGTTCGGCAAGCAGGAGACCGTGACGGTGAAGATCGACGGCAAGCAGGTGCTGCGCGCCGCCGTGCGCAAGGACGGCTCGCTGGAGACCACCGTCACCATGCCCGCCAGCCTCTCCCCGAAGCAGCACACGGTGGTGGCGACGGGAGCCGACGGCAGCCGCGCCGACACCCAGGTCGACATCAAGTCGGACCGCGCCGACCGCCAGCGGCGCGACCGGAAGCAGGAGCGGCAGGACGGCCCGCGCCGCGGCGCGGATCAGGCCGGGGAGCGCGGCGGCAACCCCAGTTCGGACCGCAGCGCGGCGCACCCTGCGGCGAACCGCGCCAGCATCCTCCCCTTCGCCGGTTCCGGGATGAACGCCGCCCTGACCGCGTTCGCGGCGATCCGCTCGATGCCGTCGGCGTCGTAGCCCCATTCCTCCGCGAGCACGTGGAACTCGTTGGTGAGGGTGGTGTTGAACAGGGGCGGGTCGTCGGAGTTGACCGTGACCATCACGCCCGCCGCGTCCAGCAGCGGGAAGGGGTGCGCCGCGATCGACGGGACGACGCGGGTGCGCACGTTGCTGACCGGGCAGACCTCGAGCGGGATGCCGGTCTCGGCCAGCATCCGGACCAGCGCCGGGTCGTCGATGGCGCGGATGCCGTGGCCGATCCGCTCGGCGTGCAGCAGGCGGATCGAGTTCCAGATCGTCTCCGGGCCGGTCGTCTCCCCGGCGTGGGCGACGACGTGCAGCCCCGCCTCCAGGACGCGGGCGAACTCCTCGACGAAAAGCCCCGGCGGGAAGCCGGCCTCGCTGCCGCCGAGCCCGAGGCCGATCACCCCGGCCTCCGGCGGCAGGGCGGTGATCCAGTCCACGGTGCGGGCGACCGAGCGATGCTCCTCGCCCTCGTCGCGCACGCCGTCCGCGATCCAGCGCATCTCGACGCCCCAGCGGTCGAGGGCCTCTCGGCGGCCGGCGTTCATGCCGGCCAGCATCTCGTGGAAGTCCAGGCCGCGCTTGCGGACGTTGGTGGCGGGGTTGAAGTGGAGTTCCATGTAGAGGATGTTCTGGGCGGCGGCGTCCTCGCCGATCTCGCGGACGATGCGGGCGAAGTCCCCGGGCTGGCGGAGGGTGGAGCAGACGGCGATGTAGCCCTCGATGAAGTGATCGAAATCGGTGAAGGTGAAGAAGTCGCGCAGGCCGGCCTCGTCGGCGGCGGGCGCGGGGACGCCGTTCTTCGCCGCCAGTTCCAGCACCGTGCGCGGCCGCACCGACCCCTCGAGGTGGACGTGGATCTCGGCTTTCGGCATGTGGTCGATGAACGCGGACAGGGCGGCGGACTCGGCGGATTCGATGGATTCGGCGGGCATGGCGGCTCCGTGACGGCGGCGCTTCGGCAGTACGGCGGGCCGGGGCGGCGCGGGCGCCCCGGGTCGAACGGCGGCGGCGGAAGGGTACAGCGACGGCGGGTCGGCCGGGAGCGGGGACCGGTCCCAACCCCAACCCCGGCCCGGTCCGGCCG
>JBJTKE010000723.1:0-1310 GCA_046096285.1 Chloroflexota bacterium | reverse complement strand
GGATCTGCAGCGAATAGCGGCGGACACCGGGAGCAGCCAGGTTACGGCGACCACGTACCGGGTTGATTCGTCGACCGCCGCCGACAAGGGCGGTGCGTTCACGCTCGAACCCGGCGACCGCCTGACGGTCACGCTGGAGTTTCCGGTGCCGGTGGTCGAAGTCGCCGGATTCGTCTATCTCGTCGAGGGAGCGGCGATTCCGTTGACGCCGTGCTGGGGGGGGTGCGGCCCCGGACTGTTGCCCATCATCCGGATCGGGGAGTAGGTTCGCGGCCGCTGCGACCGAAATGGACGTCGCGGGATGGCCGTGAAGGAGCGGCCTACCGAGGGCCGAATTGAGGCAGGCGCGACCATTCTGCCCACCCTCCGGCTGCTGGCCATTGGCCAACCCGAACGTGGTCTTCCAGGCTGCTTGCATCGCGGACGCTGCGAGCAGGGTGCATTCTGGGCTTTGCGCCATTCAAGTCCCAGGGCGATGGGCCAGCGCCAACCTTCCCGACCACTGGTTTGGTTGAGCGACCTGGATCTGCCGGTCTTGCGGGCGAGTGCAGGCGCCAGATCATCTCAAGAGCGGACGAACGGTCAGTTCGCCGTGCAGGCCTCCAGCAGCGTGATCGTCGATCTCGACGGGCGGATCGTCCGCCGCGTCCCCGACGACCGCGGGCCGTGGACCAACGGCGAGGTGCGCAGCCCCACCCCCCGCGGCAGGGCGCTGCCGGCGCGGTGTCCCGGGGTGACCCCGAACGTCTACCGCGTGGCGCTCGAGGCGGAGGGGTTCTCGGCGGGAGAGCACCCGGAGGCGCAGCTGCGGTCGATCGCGTGGATGTGCCGGGCGTGGATGACGCGGCACGGGCTGGCGATCGAGGACCCCGGAATCAGCTCGAGCAGCGCCACCATTTCCCGCGCCATCGCGACGTACAGCGAACGGCGCTCCCTGTCGCTCTGCCCGGCGCGTTCCCCGGGGCCGCGCCGGGCGCTCATGAGGCGGGTCGCCTGCAGGTCATCGTCTCGCCCGGGTTGCGTGCCGCGGCGCGAGAGCAACAAGGCGCGCTGATGATCGGAGCGAACGACGGCCGGGGAGGCGCGAGGCTTACACAATTCAGGGCGGCGAAGGAACAACTGCACCCAGGGGCCGCCGAAGGGGAAACCTTCCACCTCCAGAATTGGATGGTCGACAGGCTATCGTGGTGTGTCGTTGGGCGTCGACCATTGGCAGTCGAGTGGCCTGAGCCGTTGCCAGGAAACCGAATCCAGCTGCAAACACCCGAAGGTGCGGGCAATCGCCCCGCTGCGATAGCGCGAGGTGCATG
>JBJTKE010000722.1:0-12006 GCA_046096285.1 Chloroflexota bacterium | reverse complement strand
CCGACGCCTTCGTCATCGACCACCTCGCCGCCGGACAACCGCTCTCCTCCGTGACCGCCGGTCTGGCCGGCGCGCTTGGCGTCCTTTCCCGCCTGTTGCCGATGACCGATGACCCGGTCGCCACCGTCGTCAGCACCCCTGCCGGCGATCTCGCCTTCCAGGACTACTTCGTCGGCCGCCGCCAGCAGGATGAGGTGCTTGGCGTCCGGTTCGCCGGGGTCGAGCGGGCCTCCCCGGCGCCCGGCCTGCTCGATGCCATCGCCACCGCCGGCGCCGTGATTGTCTGCCCGTCCAACCCCTTCGTCAGCGTCGCCCCGATCCTCGCTGTTCCCGGCATCCGCGACGCCATCCGGCGGTCGCCCGCCCCGGTCGTCGCAGTCAGTCCGATCGTCGGCGGCAACGCAATCAAGGGCCCGGCCGGCAAGATGCTCGCCTCGCTCGGCCACGAGCAGTCCGCGCTCGGCGTCGCCCGCCTCTACGCGGGCCTCGCCGACGCCTTCGTCATCGACCACCTCGCCGCCGGTCTCGCTCCCGCCATCGAGGCGCTCGGAATGCGCCCGCTCGTCACCACCGCCATTATGGGCGATGCGGACAGCCGCGCCCGTCTCGCCGCCGAAACGCTGGCCCTCGCCACTCCCGGGGCCGCCGCGCGCTGAGCCGGAACCTCGCCATCGTCATCCCGGTCCGCTCCCTTTCCGGCGGCAAGACCCGGCTCGGCCCCGACGCCAGCCCGGAACTCCGCGCCGCCATGACCGCGACCATGCTGCGCACCGTGCTTGCCGCCGCCGCCGGGTCCGGCGCCGCCGGCGACATTCTGCTCGTCAGCCCCGACCCGGCCGCGCTCGCCCTCGGCGAGTCCGCCGCTCCGTCCGTCGTCCCGGTGCCGCAGCCACCGGATCGCGCTGGCCTCAATCCCGCGATCGACCTCGGCCGTGAGTCGGCCATCGCCCGCGGCGCGACCTCCATGCTGGTCCTGTTCGCCGATCTCCCCCTGATCGAGCCAGCCGACGTCGCCGCGATCGCCGGAACCCAAGCCCCGGTCGTGCTCGCCCCAGACCGCGCCGGATCCGGCACCAACGCCCTCATGCTCGACCTGACCGGCCCCGGCCGCGGCTTCGGCGAGATGGAGCGGCGCGCTGCCCTCGCCGAACCGGAAGACGAAGCCGCCCGCCTCGGCCTGCAGGCCGTCGCCGTTCGCACCCCGGGCGCCACCTTCGACCTCGACACCCCCGCCGACCTGCGCGAACTCCTCGACGCCGCCGGCGACCGCTCCGGTCTGCTCGCCCTGTTTCCGGAGGCAGCGCCATGACCCACGGCGAAGTCCGCCTCATCGGACTGGACGGCATCCCCGAGGTGCAGCCCGGCGGCGATGTCGCCGCGGAGATCGCCGCCGCCCTCGGGCGCGCCGGTCTCGCCCTCGAGCCGGGGGATGTGCTGGTCGTCACCCACAAGATCGTCAGCAAGGCTGAAGGCCGCCTCGTCCGCCTGGACACGGTGGTTCCCTCCGCGCTCGCCCGCGAGTGGGGCGTCCGCCACGGCAAGGACCCTCGTCAGGTCGAGGTCGCCCTCGCCGAGAGCAGGCGCATCGTCCGCATGGACCGCGGCGTGGTCATCAGCGAGACCCGCCACGGCTTCATCTGCGCCAACGCCGGGGTCGACGCCTCCAACGTCGATTCCGGCGTCGTCTGCCTGCTCCCGGAGGATCCGGACGCCTCCGCCGCCTCTATCCGCGCGGCGCTCGCCGCCCGTCTCGGGCTCGACGAGGCCGCCGCCCCTGGCGTGGTCATCACCGACTCATGGGGCCGTCCCTGGCGAAACGGCATCGTCAACTTCGCCATCGGCGTCGCCGGGCTTGCCCCGCTCATCGACTACCGCGGTCACCACGACGCGGCGGGTTACGAACTCCACGTCACCGTCCTCGCCGTCGCCGACGAACTGGCCGCCGCCTCGGAACTGGTCATGCACAAACTGGCCGCACGTCCCGTCGTCCTCGTTCGCGGCTATGCTCCCGCCATCGGGGCGCCGCACGGCTCGGGACGCGATCTGGTCATTGACCCCGCGCGGGACATGTTCAGGTAACCGGCAAACCGGCGATCACGCGATCACGCGAGCGAACGGGAAAGGCGAGGGAAGGCATGGGAGTCGTTGGGTACGCGGCATCGTTCGAGCAGTTCCATCCGACCGATCTGCTGGCCTACTGCCAGCAGGCCGAGCATTCCGGATTCACCTCCATCATGGCGTCCGATCACTTCCATCCCTGGGTGCCGTCGCAAGGCCACTCGGCCTTCGTCTGGTCCTGGATGGGCGCGCTCGGCGCGGTGACCAATCTGCGCTTCGGCACCGGCGTCACGCCGCCGGGGTACCGCTACCACCCGGCTGTCCTGGCCCAGGCCGCGACCACCATCGAGGCCATGTTCCCCGGCCGCTTCTACCTCGGGCTCGGCGCGGGTGTGGCGCTCAACGAGCACATCACCGGCGAGTACTGGCCCGAGGCTCCCGTCCGCCTCGAACGGCTCATGGAATCCATCGACATCATCCAGCAACTTTTCACCGGCAAGAAGATCAAGCACCGCGGTGAGCACTTCAACATGGAGAGCGCCCGCCTCTACACCCTCCCGGAGGCCCCGCCGCCCATCTACGTCGCCACCAGCGGCCCGGTCATGGCAAAGCGCACCGGCAAGTTCACCGACGGCATCATCACCGTCGGCGCTGCCGACGAGAAACTCCGCATGCTCATGGGCAAGTTCGAGGAGGGCGCCCGCGAGGCTGGCAAGGACCCCGCGACCATGCCCCGCATGATCCAGGTCAAGGTCTCCTACGCCAATACCCTCGAGGAGGCCACCGAAAACGCCATTCGCGAGTGGCCCAATGGCGGCATGGCGTTCCCCAAGGCCGATATCCGGGACCCCGAGGACTTCGAGGCGATGGCCAAACTCGTCCGCGCCGAGAACTACAAGAACCGCGTCCTGCTCACCCCGGACCTCGACGAGCACGTCTCCTACCTCCAGCACTTCATCGATCTCGGGTTCAACGAGGTCTACATCCACAATGTCGGCCGCACCCAGGAAGCCTTCATCCAGGCCTACGGCGAGCGGGTGATCCCCCGGCTGCGCTGGCCGAACTGATTCGTCCCGAGGGGAGCGCGATGGTCGTTCTCTCCCCGCTCAATTGCCCCGTCTGCGGCGCGCCGATGCCCGACGCATCGGCGAGCTGCGCCTATTGCGGCTCGCTCCTGGGCATCCGCATGGATCACCCCCGGCTCGATCCCGCCCTGCTGCACCGCGCCCGCATCGACGAACTGATCGACGGTCTCCGCGCCCGCATCCGCCGCGACCCTGCCGACGCCGCGGCCCGCTACGGTCTCGGCGTCGCCTGCTTCAGCCTCGGTCTCATCGACGAATCCGCCGCCGAACTCCAGCAGGCGGTTCGCCTCGAACCCGAGCATCCCGGCATCCGCGTGCAGTTCGCCGTCGTCCTCGCCGAACTCGACCTCATCGGCGTCGCCGGCGCCCGGGACCGCGCCTGGCGTGAACTTCGCGCCGCGCTCTCCCTCGCCCCGCGCGATCCCGAGGGCCTGCTGCTCGCCGCCCGCCTCCACGCCGACGCCGGCGACTGGAGCGATGCGCTCCGGGTCCTCAGGCCCGCCCTCGGCGCGGCTCCGGAGGTCAACCGCCGCGCCGCCGACCTGTTCCTCGGCCGTGCCGCCATGCTCGCCGCCCGCGAACGCTGGCTCGACGCCGCCTCGCTCTGGCGCGAGGCCGCCGCCATCGACCCCGTCGCCACCAGCGCCATGCTGCGCGAGATGCTTCGCGACCAGCAGGAGACCCTGCTTGGGCCGCCCCGGTTCTCCCGGCTCGCCCGCCCGCCCGCGTCGCGATCACCGGGCGAGTGGGGGAGGGCTGCCGCTTTCGTCCTCATGCCTGGCGCCGCCGCCTTCGCCGTCTCGATGCTCCTCTCGCAATGGGACGCGACGATTCCCCTCGCACTGGTGTTCTGCGCCCTCACGCTCCTCCTGCCATTGGCGATCCTCTGGCGGCTCCGCCGCGAACGCCGCGCCGCGGCCGCTCCGGCCCTCCCGCTCATCACGGCCATCAGGCGCGATCCCGCCGCCTTCTTCCGCGGCGAACCGGGGCTCGATTCCCTGCTCGCCGCGGCCGATTTCGTCGCCGCCGAACGTCAGGGCAGAGCCATCCTCGCGGAGAACGCCTGGCTCTCCGGCGGCAGGCGCCGCGCCGCCCGTGCCGCGTCCCTCCGCGCCCCGTGGATGCCGTCCGGCGGCGACCCCCATTGACGTGCCCGAAACCACGCGCCTATGCTTGCGCCAGCCTTCGGGGTGAGGTGCGGCGGGCCGATAGCGCCCGCCCAGTCCTGACCGGCGGTGAAAGCCCGCGAGCGGGCGCGCGACGCCGCGCCTGCATGACCCGGTGAAATCCCGGGGCCGACGGTACAGTCCGGATGGGAGAAGGCGCGCCGGCGGATCGACGATCCGTTCGTGATGGTGCGTCCTTTTCCGCCAGCCCGGGGCCACGGCCCGGGCGTTTCTGTTTCCGCCTCCGGGCCGTCGCCTTCCCGCTCCTCGGCCCGGACGCATCATGGCTCGCTGGCTCGCAACCCGTGTCGCCTCCGCTCTCGCCGCCCTCCTCGGGGCGGTGACGGTGATCTTCGTGCTCGTTCACCTCGCGGGCGACCCGATTTCCGGCCTTGTTCCCCCCGGCAGCGCGCCCGAAGACGTCGCCCGCGCCCGCGCTGCCTACGGCCTCGATCGCCCGCTCCCGGCCCAGTATCTCGACTTCCTCGGCCGCGCCGCCCGCTTCGATTTTGGCCGCTCCTGGCGCCAGGGCCGGCCCGCCATCGACGCCGTGCTCGACCGCCTCCCCGCGACCCTCCTGCTGGTCGGCGCGGCTACCGCGATCGCCCTTGTCGCCGGGTCCGCGCTCGGCATCCTCGCCGCCGCTCGACCCGGCAGTCCCTGGGACTGGATCGCGTCCTCCGTCTCCCTTGCCGGCCAGGCCATGCCAGCGTTCCTCCTCGGCGGTCTGCTCATGCTCCTCTTCGCGGTGCGCCTGCGCTGGCTTCCCGCATCGGGATTCGACGGCTGGCCCTCGCTGGTCCTCCCCGCGGTCACGCTCGCCGCATTTCCGCTGGCCACCACCATCCGCCTCGCTCGCGCCGCCGTCGCCGGGGAACTGGGGCAGGACTACGTGCGAACCGCCCGCGGCAAGGGCCTGTCACCCCGTCGCGCCATCACCGGCCACGTGCTTCGCAACGCCGCCCTTCCGGTGCTGGCGTTCACCGGCTTCCAGGCCGCGTTCCTCGTCTCGGGGGCTGCTGTCGTCGAGTCGGTGTTCGCCTGGCCCGGCGTCGGCCAACTCGCCCTCGCCGCGGTCGCCGACCGGGACCTCCCGGTCATCCAGGCCTTTGCCATGGTTGTCGCGGTTGCCCTCTGCCTCGTCAACGGCACGACCGATGCCGTCGCCCGCTGGCTCGATCCACGCCTCCGCGAGCAGGGCGGCGCAGCATGAACGCCGTGGCCGCTCCGGTCCGCCTCTCCGCCGCGCCCGGCGCCGTGCCCGACCCGGGCCCGGCCGCGGCTTCCCCCCGCCGCCTGCCTCGCTCGCCGGGGTTTGTGGCCGGCCTCTGCATCGTCGCCTTCCTTGCCGTCGCCGCCATCGCCGGCCCCGCGCTCGTCAGGGCCGACCCGGCGGCGCAGGACCTCCTGGCCCGCTACCAGCCCCCGGTCGGCTTCGGCGGCGCAGCAGCCCACCCCCTCGGCACCGATGGCCTCGGCCGAGACATGCTCGCCCGGCTCATCGCCGGCGCACGCGTCTCCCTGCTCATCGGGCTCGCCGCGACCCTCGCGGCCGGTCTCCTCGGCGTCACCGTAGGCGTCGCTGGCGGCTGGTTCGGCGGCCGCGCCGAGGCCGTCGCCACCTGGCTCACCGACGTGCAGGCCATCGTTCCCTTCATCGTCGTCGCCGTCGCCGTCGCCGCGGCCGCAGGCAACACCATCGGCGGGGTCCTGCTCACGCTCGCGCTCACCGGCTGGGTCGGTTACGCACGGGTGACCGGTCTGCAGGCGCGGGCCCTGCGCCACGCCGGCTGGGTGGAGGCCGCGCGCGCGCTCGGCGCATCGCCCGCCGCCATCGTGGCGCGCCACGTGCTGCCCGGGCTTGCCGGGGCCATCGCGATCCTGGCCACCCAGCAGGTCTCGGCCCTGATCCTCCACGAGGCGGCCCTGTCCTACCTCGGCCTCGGACTCGGCGGCAACGTCGTCACCTGGGGCAGGATGGCCGCGGACGGCCAGCAGGCGATCTGGGTCGCCCCGTGGGTCGCCGCGTTTCCCGGCATCGCGGTGGCCCTCGCCGTGCTCGGGTTCAACCTTATCGGAGATGCCGTCGCGGCGCGTGCCGCGGCGGCCCGGTAGCGGGCACGTGCCCATTCGCGAAAACCGGAGGAACCCTCGATGTCCCGTGTACTGACCCGTCGCCAGACCCTCGCCGCCATCGCCGGAGCGGGCGCGGCGCTGGCCGCCCGCCTCTCCGGCGCCTCCGCGCAGGACGCCGCGCTGCTCCCCGGCCTCGGCATCGACCTCGCCGCCGAACCCGCCACCCTCGACCCCGCGCTCGTGTATGACGCCGACGGCTGGTCCGTGGTCCATTCGATCTACGACTCCCTCGTCCAGTACGGCCCCGGCGGCGAACTGCAACCACTGCTCGCCGAGTCCTTCACCCAGACCGACCCGCTCGTCTGGGAGTTCCGCCTCCGCGAGGGCGTCACCTTCCACAACGGCGAACCGTTCGACGCCAGCTCCGTCGCCTTCTCCGTCGCTCACATCCAGGACCCGGAGACCAAATCCCAGGTTGCCGGCAACTTCGCGGTCATCGAGCGGGTGGAGGAGGTCGATCCGCTCACGGTCCGCCTGCTCCTCTCCGCCCCGGCGCCCTGGCTGCCCGCCCAGATCGCCGCCTGGCTCGCCATGCTGCCTCCGGTCTACGCCGCCGACCCCGCCAACGACTTCGCCGCCAACCCGGTCGGCACCGGGCCCTATCGCTTCGGCGAGTGGGCGCGCGGCAGCGAAATCCGCCTCTCCGCCAATGGCGACTACTTCGCAGGCAGCCCCAAGGGCTCCCCGCTGGCCGAATCGGTCCGCTTCCGCTTTGTCGGCGATGCCGCCACCCGCGTCGCCGATTTGCTGTCCGGCGGGGTGTCGCTGGTCCGCGCCGTTCCGGTCGACCAGATTCCCCAGGTCGAGGCTGGCGGTGCGGCCGTGATCGCGAAACCGCTCTCCGGTTTCGCCATGATCCGGATCCCGACCGACGTAGCGCCGTTCGACAACCTCGCCGTCCGCCAGGCGATGAACCATGCGGTGGATGTCGAGGGCATCCTGTCCGCCTTGCTTGCGGGGAACGGCATCCGCCTGCCCAACATCTTCGTGCCCGGCGGCCTCGGCTGGGACGAAGCACTCGCCCCCTACGCCTACGATCCGGAGAAGGCGCGGGCCCTGCTTGCCGAGGCGGGGTTCGCGGACGGATTCCCGACCCGACTCGCCTTCGCCTCCTCGGAGCGGGAGGACATCGTCGCCGCCATTGCCGGCAATCTCGAGGCGGTCGGCATCCGCTGCCAGGTCGAGCCCACCGAGATCGCCACCTTCAACGCCACCTGGAAGGACCCCGAGGCGGCCCCCCTCCGCTACCTCTCCTGGCGGCCCATGTTCGATCCCTACACCGCGCTGAACCTGCTCATCTCCGACGCGGGTTTCCTCTCCCGCTACGCCAACCCCGAGGCCCAGGCCCTCATCGCCGCCGCCGCCGCGGAGGCCGAACCCGCCGCCCGCGCCGCGCTCTACCGCGACCTTGGGTTGATCCTCCGCGATCAGCCCGCGGGCATCTACCTCTACGGCTTGACCGCCCTCTACGGCGCAGCCGCGGACCTGCCGGGATGGAAGCCCCGCCCGGACGACTACATCATCCCGACGGGCGGCATCGGCTGATGTCCGGCCTGGCTCCTGACCGCCCCGCCGCCCGGCTCAGCCGGGCGGCGCTCGCCGATTTCGACGCGGTGATTCAAGGCCGTCGGTCGGTTCGCGCCTTCCGCCCCGACGCCGTCCCGGGCGACCTCATCCGGGCGGCGATCCGGGCCGCGGGGTGGGCGCCCTCGCCGCACGGCCGCCAGCCGTGGCGCTTCGCGGTTGTCGAGACCCTCGCCCGCCGCGTCGCCCTCGCCGACGCCATGGCGGCCACCTGGGACCACCAGTTGCGCCTCGACGGCCAGGACGACGCCACGGTCCGGCATCGGCTCGAACGCAGCCGCGAACGGCTCGTCACCGCCCCGGTCCTCGTGGTTCCCTGCCTCTTCCTCGCCGATCTCGACGTCTACCCCGACGCCGCCCGGCAGGAGGCTGAAACCGTCATGGCCATCCAGAGCCTCGGCGCGGCCATCCAGAACCTCCTGCTCGCCATCTACGCGGCGGGACTCGACGCAGGCTGGATGTGCGCGCCGCTCTTCTGCCCGGACGTCGTCCGCGAGGCCCTTGGCCTCGACCCCGCCCTCATCCCGCACGCCCTCATCCCGGTCGGGTTCGCCGCCCAGGACCCCCCCCGGCGCGAACGCCTCCCGCCAGAGGACCTCGTCGTCGCCTGGCTCTGACCGCCCGGACCGTTCCGGGCCCGGGAGTCAGCCCGGGCCGGGCCGGGCCGCGCGTCAAGCCCCCCCGCAGCGGCAGCCGCCGGGCGGTGCCCCCTGGTCCGCCTGCCCGCTACGCCAGGCGTCAGGCCGCGCCGCACCAGTCGATCGCGAACGCCCCGAGCACCTTCGCCGTGGGAACCAGCGTGGCGAGATCCAGCCACTCGTCGGCGGCATGTGCCAGCGCGCCGCCCGGCCCGTAGCACGCCGAAGGTATGCCCTGGAAGTTGAAGTACCGCATATCGTTGATGCCGGTCCCGGAGCGCGGGACCATCGGGTTGCCCGCCACCTGCAGGTGCCACGCCCCGAGCAACCGCATGGAGGGCTCCTCCAGCGACACCTCCGAGCCTGCGCTCCCGAACCCGTCGTAGGTCACCACTGGGGGATGCTCGCGCAGCCAGTCGTCCCCCATTGCCGCCTCGTGGACCGCCCCCTCGATTCGCGCCCGCGTTTCCGCCACGGTCTGGCCCGGGTACATGCTCAACCGGCAATGCAGCTCGCAGGAGCCCGGCACCGTGCTCGGCCAGTCGCCCCCGTGAATGACCCCGATGTTCAGGTTGATCGGGTGCTCGATACCGGTGAAGGCGGGGTGGGGAGGCTGCGTGTTCAGGTCGGCGTCCAGTCGCTGCAGCGCCTGGATCACCGGCACCGCCTTGGCGATCGCGTTGACCCCCTTCCACGCCTGCATCGCGTGCCACGACACCCCCGAGATCGCCACCCGGAACCACAGCACGCCGACGTGCGCCTGCGTCAGCGCGCCACCGGTCGGCTCGGTGACGATGCAGGCGTCCGCCGGGTAGCGCAGGCTCATGTCCAGGGCCCCGTTTCCGGTGCATTCCTCCTCGATCACGCTCTGCACGATCAGGTCGCCCCGCAGGCCGATGCCGGCATCCCGCAGCAGCCGCGGCAGCATCAGGTTCAGCGCCACCCCGGCCTTCATGTCGTAGGCGCCCCGGCCGTACATGCGATTGCCCGCGATCTCCGCCCCCCACGGGTCGCGGCTCCACGCCCCGACCGGCTCCGGGCTCACCACGTCGATGTGCCCGTTCAGGATCAGCGACCGGCCGCCGCCCCCGCCGCCGGCGACCCCGGCCACATTGGGCCGCCCGGCGAACGGCACCCCGCTGTTCCCCGCGTTCGGCTGCGTCAGGATCGCGTCATCGAGGTCCCAGACCGCGGTGGCCAATCCGGTGTCGCGCAGGTGCCCGGCGACGTACTCCTGGACCGGCGCCTCGTCGCCCAGCAGGCTCGGAATCCGCACCAGGTCCACGATGGTCTGCGTGATCGCGTCGGACTGCCGGTCGATTTCGGCCCAGAGCCGCTCGACGGCAGGGGTAGGGGAGTCCTTCATGTCATGTCCTCACGGGTCGCGGTTGCGGTCGCGGTCGCGTGTCGCTCGTCGGTCAGGCGGGCCAGTTCCCGCCGTCCACCTGGATCACCTGCCGCGTGATGTACGACGCGTCATCGCTCGCCAGGAACAGCGCGCACCCGGCCACGTCCTCCGGGTACCCGATCCGCTTTAGCGGGACCGCGTCCACCGCCCGGGCCTTGGCCGCCCCTTTCGGCAGGCCCTCCCGCGCCCCGACCTGCGCGTCCACCACGTCCCACATCGGTGTTTCGATGATCCCGGGCCCGATGCCGTTCACCGTGATCCCGTCCGCCGCGAACGCAAGCGCCATCGACTGCGTGAGCGAGACCACCGCGAACTTCGAGGCGCAGTACACGTCGATGTGCGGTTCTCCCCGCCGCCCGGCCTGCGACGCGATGTTGATCACCCGGCCCCCCTTGCCCTGCGCCGCCATCTGCCGGATGCCCGCCTGCGAGCAGAAGAACAAGCCCTTGCAGTTCACGTCGAACACATAGTCCCAATCCTCTTCGGACACCTCGAACGTGTGGCCAGCCCGGAACACCCCCGCCGCGTTGACCAGGATGTCGAGTGCGCCGAACTCGCGCACCGTCGCCTCAACCAGGGCGTCGCACTCCGCCTTCCGGGTCACGTCCACGGCCCGCGCCGAGGCCCGTCCCCCCGCGGCGGCGATCTCGCTGGCGACCGCGTCGCACGCCGGTTGCTTCAGGTCCGCGATCATCACCCGCGCCCCCTCCGCTGAGAACCGCAGCGCGATCGCCCGCCCGATGCCGTTTGCCCCCCCGGTGACGATTGCCGACTTTCCCGCAAGTCTCACGCGTGCCGCTCCTTGCTCGTCCATCCCTGCCGCCGCTCGCGCATCCTATCGCCCTTCGCGCAGGCCCGCACGGGTCGCGGGTCGCTGGTGGCGCGTGCTTTTCCCGGTGGGGTAGACTCGTACCGTGCCCGACCGACACCCGATGGAGGCGGCCAATGCCGCGACAGTCCCGCCGCTCGTTCACTCGCACCAATGCCCGCAGCCTCGCCTCAGCGGTCGATCGTCGCCTGCTCCTGCGCGGGTCCCTCGGGTTCGCTGGCCTCGCCCTTGTCGGTTGCTCGGCCCCCGGCATCGGGCAGCAGCAGGACGATCCCTTCCTGCTCATCGCCAACCCGGCGAAGGACCAGTGGCCCCAGATGTTTCACGACGCGCCGGCCTACATCCAGGAGACCTACCGCTTCGCTGTCGCCAATGAGGACAGCCTGAAGTGGATGCCCTGTTTCTGCGGCTGCGGAGACATGGGACACACCAGCAATTTTGATTGCTACGTGGTGGAGAAACGATCCGGCGGCGAACTCGTGCTCGATCCCATGAGCTTCGGCTGAGGCGTCTGCATTGACGTCGCCCGTGCGGTGATGACCATGCGGCCCCAGGGCAAGAGCCTCCTCGAGATCCGGAAGCACGTCGACGAGACCTTCGCCGACGCCGGTCCCGGCCCCACCGACACCCCCATGCCGCCGGAGGGGCTCTAGCCGCGTGTCCGCGGCTGACCCGTTTCCGGCAGGTCTCGGCCCGCTCGAGACCGCTGACCTCCTGCTGCCCTGGTCGGGCCAACGCATCTCCATCACGCGGCCGACCGACCTCGATGCCCTGCTCGACCGCGTGCAGCACGACCCCGAACAAAATCTGCCCTACTGGGCCGAACTCTGGCCCAGCGGCATCGCCCTCGCCGATGCCATCCTGCTCGACCCCGGGGAGGTCGCCGGCCTCGACGTGCTCGAAATCGGCTGCGGCATCGGGACCACTGCCTGCGCCGTCATCCGCGCAGGCGGCCGCCTTCTCGCCGCAGACTACTTTCCCGAGGCCCTCGCCGCCTGCCGCGCCAACTGCGCCGCCAACGGCCTCGCTCCCCCGGACACGCTCGCCTTCAACTGGCGATCACTGGACCGGGCGATCGCGGACGGCCGGCGGTGGCCACGCA
>JBJTKE010000721.1:0-9760 GCA_046096285.1 Chloroflexota bacterium | reverse complement strand
GCCTGGGCGCCTTGGCCTCCTTGTCCCAGAAGCCGGTGAGGAAGGTGAGGAGGTTGCGGGCGTAGAGGGCGCTGGAGGCCACCGCGATGCGGCCGGGCCAGTTGCGGTAGCCGAGGATCTTCACGCCGCCGATGCCGGGCTTCATGGAGTTCACCATCGCCTCGGTGAGCAGCGTGGGGGCGCGGCGGCCCATGACGAGGGCGGTGCAGACGACGATGTCGTTCTTGGCGACCGTGGCGGCGACCAGCTCGGCCTGCTTCCTGAGGAACGCCTCGCTCATCTGGCCGGCATAGGCGCCCTTCTGGGCCGCCGTTTCCTCATCCTCCACGCCGACAAAGGCGGCGCCGAGGCTCTTGATCTCCTCCTTGGCGGCGGGGCGGACGTCGGTTGCCGAGACGATGGCGCCGAGGCGGCGGGCGGTGGCGATGGCTTGCAGGCCCGCCACGCCGGCCCCGACCACCAGCACCTTGGCGGGGGTGATCGAACCCGCCGCCGTCGTCAGCATCGGGAAGAACTTCGGCAGGTTCATCGCGGCCAGCAGCACCGACTTGTAGCCGGAAACGGTCGCCTGCGACGACAGCACGTCCATCGACTGTGCGCGGGTGATCCGCGGGATCGCGTCCATGCTGTAGGCGTCCACGCCGGCGTCGGCGAGCCGTCCGGCGAGTTCGGGATCGCTCAGCGGCGACAGCAGCGCGATCAGGCTCTGCCCTCGGCGCAGCAGGGTCGTCTCGTCGTGCCCGCCCGCCGGGTCCGCCTGCGGCCGCTGCACCTTCACGATGAGGTCGGCCTTCTTGTAGACGGCCTCGGCGTTTTTCGCCACGGACGCGCCGGCCGCCTCGTATTCGTCGTCGGAGAACGAGGACCCGGCCCCCGCGTCCTTCTCGACGATCACCGTCGCACCCGCGCCGGTCAGCCGCTTGACGGCGTCCGGCGTGAGCGCCACGCGCCGTTCTCCGGGCGCGGTTTCCCGCGGCACCCCGATGACCACGCCCTTCCCGGTTCCCTGTTCTGCCATGTCCGAATGAGCCTCCCCTCCGCCGGCGCCCTCGCCGGATCGGATCCCGCTGCCCGCGTCAGCCTCCCCCGGCCGCTGCCGCTTCCCGCGCCGCCCGCCATGCCTCCATGCCGGGCCGCCCCCGCAGCGGCGCGATTATACCGGAGCGGCCCCGGGTCACTCCCGGCGGCTTCGCGCCGACCGCCGGTTCAGCGACGAGATCACGAACCAGCCCAGCAATGCCGCCGCGAACGACCCGATGAAGATGCCGAGCTTGGCCGAGGCCAGCTCCTGCTCGGTTTCGAAGGCCAGCTCCGCGACGAACAGCGACATCGTGAATCCGATGCCGCCGAGGATCGCCACGCCGTACAGCTGAACCCACCCCGCGCCGCTCGGAAGCGCCGCGATGCGCGCCCGCACCGCCAGCCACGAGGCGAGGAAGATGCCGATCTGCTTCCCCAGCAGCAGGCCCAGCAGCACCCCGATCGACACCCGGTCGATCCGCGGGGCGGCCTCGCCGAAGAACGAGACGCCGGCGTTGGCCAGCGCGAACACCGGCACGATGAAAAACGCCACCGGCCTCTCGAGGCTGCGCACCAGCCGCTGCAGCGGCGTTTCGAGGTCCTCGCTCGCCTCCTCGATCTGCTCGACCGCGAACTGCCGGATCGCCTCGCCGTCGTCGCCGGGAGCCGCCTCCTCGATGTCCTCGAGCTGTTCGCGGGTCTCCCGCGCGAACGCCGCCGCGTCGAAGCGGTTGCGGGCGGGGACCGTCATCGCCACCAGCACCCCGGCCACCGTGGCGTGCACCCCGGATTGCAGCATCGCCAGCCAGACGAAGAACCCGATCCCGAGGTAGATCCAGAGGCTGGTGAACCCGGCCCGGTTCAGCAGCGCCAGCACCCCCACCAGCGCCAGCGAGATCGCCAGCGCCCGCAGGTCGATGCTGGAGGAGTAGAACAGGGCGATCACCAGCACCGCGCCGAGATCGTCCACGATGGCAAGCGCGGTCAGGAAAATCTTGAGCCCGAAGGGCACCAGCGGCCCGAGCGCGGTGGTGATCGCCAGCGCGAAGGCGATGTCGGTCGCCATCGGGATGCCCCAGCCGTGGCTGCTCGGCCCGCCGGCGTTGAACATCGCGTAGATCAGCGCCGGGACCGCCATGCCGCCGATGGCCCCGACAATGGGCAGGGCGGCCCGCCGCGGCGATTTCAGCTCCCCCAGCAGCAGTTCCTTCTTGATCTCCAGCCCGACCACCCGGAAGAACAGCGCCATCAGCGCATCGTTCACCCAGTGCTGCAGGTCGTAATCCAGCGTCCAGCCGCCGAGGGAGATCGCCAGGCTGGTGTGCCAC
Organism: Chloroflexota bacterium; assembly: GCA_046096285.1. Classification (GTDB taxonomy): domain Bacteria; phylum Chloroflexota; class Chloroflexia; order Thermomicrobiales; family UBA6265; genus CADCWF01. Next base: position 7,412 of record JBJTKE010000721.1, on the reverse strand, counting down.
AGCCCGAAGTAGCCCGCCGCCCACGGGGAGTTGGCCCAGACCAGGGCGAGCGCCGCCATCAGCAGCAGCAGGCGGCTGGAGGAAACCTCGGTGCGGACGAACCGCTCGATCGTCCAGAAGCCGCCGACCAGCCTCCCCGGCGGCGACGAAATGCCCGGCGGCGTGGTCCCGTTGGAATCGCCCATGATGCCCTCCCCGGCGCGCGTCGGAGCCCGCCGGCGTTCCCCGTGTTCGCCCGGGCCGCCGCTTCCCTAGCGGCGGCCGCCCGCCGCGGCCCGCGCGGTTGCGGGGTCCCGGTTCGACGCGTTGCGTTCCTCGCCATGGTACCCGGAGATGAGCCGCGCCCCGCGGTTGTTCGTGAAGTACATCCACGCCCAGTCGATCAGCGCGATCAGCCGGTTGCGAAATCCGTTGAGGTAGCCGAGGTGGATGACCAGCCACAGCAGCCAGGCGAAAAACCCGGAAAACTGCCGCGAGCCGATCTGCGCCACCGCCCGGTTGCGCCCGACGATCGCGAGGTTGCCCTTGTCCTGGTAGGTGAATTCCTGCAGGGGCTGACCGGCGAGCGTCCGCACCGCGTTGCCGGCCGCGTGGACGCCGGTCTGCATCGCCGCTGGCGCCACGCCCGGCACTGGCTTGTCGTCGATCTTCAGCGATGCCAGGTCGCCGGCCACGAACACCTCCGGGTGGCCGGGGACCGCCAGCGTGCGATCGACGATCACGCGCCCCGGCCGGTCCACCGGCACTCCGAGTTCGGCCCCGAGCGGCGAGGCCTTGACCCCGGCGGCCCACAGCACCGTCTCCGCCCGCAGTTCCTCGTCGCCGATGACCACGCGGCCGGGGCCGATCTCCTTCACCGGGTTGCCGAACCGCACCTCGACCCCGAGCGACTGCAACTGCGCGAGCGCCTTGGCGCTCAGTTCCGGCGGGAACGGCGGCAGCACCCGGTCGAGCGCCTCCACCAGCAGGATGCGCGCACTCGCCGGATCGATGTGGTCGAACTCGCCGTTCATGGAGTTCCGGGCGATCTCGGCGATGGCCCCGGACAGTTCCACGCCGGTCGGCCCGCCGCCCACGATGACGAAGGTCAGCCAGGCCCGCTGATCTTCCGGGTTGGCGGCGATCTCCGCCTCCTCGAAGGCCCGCAGCACCCGGCTGCGGATGTCCAGGGCGTTTTCCAGCGTCTTCAGGCCCGGCGCGTAGGGCTCCCACTGGTCGTTGCCGAAGTAGGAGTGCGTGGCGCCTGCCGCGAGGATCAGGCAGTCGTACTCGACCTCGCCGTTGCGGGTGATCACCCGCTTGCGGTCGAGTTCGACGTGCGTCACCTCCTCGAGGTAGACGGTCACGTTCTTCTGGCGGCGGAGGATGCTGCGGATCGGCTGCGCGATGTCCTGCGGCGACAGCACCGCGGTGGCGACCTGGTAGAGGAGCGGCTGGAACAGGTGATGGTTTCGCCGGTCCAGCACCACCACCTCCACCGGTTCCTTGCGGAGGCGCCTGGCGGCGGAAAGACCTGCGAAGCCCGCGCCGACGATCACCACCCGGGGCAGGCGATTGCCGGAGCGCGCGGACACGGACTGGGAACTCACGGTCTGCTCCTTGGGGCGCGCGCAGCCTGGCGGCCGGGCCCGGGGCCGCGAATCGCGGCCTGCTGGCGGGTCGGGTGGCCGTTTGCGGCCCGGCGGAGAATCCTAGCGGTCGCCGGATGGCCCCGCAACAGGTTCCCGGCCGGCGCCGCGCGTCAGTGCCGGAAGTGCCGCCTGCCGGTGAAGACCATCGCCGCGCCCGCGGCGTCGGCGGCGGCGATCACCTCGTCGTCGCGCACCGAACCGCCGGGCTGGATGACGGCCGCGACGCCCGCCGCGAGGGCCGCCTCCACGCCGTCCGCGAAGGGGAAGAAGGCGTCGCTCGCGAGCGCGGCGCCCCGCGCCCGCTCCCCGGCCAGCCGCAGCGCGATGCGCACGCTCTCCAGTCGGTTCGGCTGGCCGCTGCCGGCTCCGGCCAGCGCCCGGTCCGCCGCGATCGCAATGCCGTTGGACTTCACGGCCCGCACCGCGCGCCACGCGAACGCGAGATCGGCCACTTCCGCAGTGGTCGGCTGCCGCCGGGTCACCACCCGCCAGGCGCTGGGGTCGTCGGCGGCCGCGTCGGCGTCCTGCACCAGCAGGCCGCCTGCGATGAGGCGCACATCCGGCGGCGGCGTCACGTCGTGGGCGGCGGCGGGCATCCGCAGCAGGCGGAGGGCGCGCTTGCGCCCGAGCGCCTCCAGCGCGGCCTCCTCGAACCCGGGGGCGACGATCACCTCGAAGAACCGGACGGCGAGGGCGGCCGCCATCGCCCCGTCGACCGGCCGGTTGCACCCCACGATGCCGCCGAACGCCGACACCGGGTCCCCGGCCAGCGCGGCCGCGAAGGCGTCGGCGGCGCGCTCCCGCTCGGCCAGCCCGCACGGGATGGTGTGCTTCACGATCGACACCGCCGGGCCGCCAAATCCCTGCACCGCCGCCCAGGCCGCGTCGGCATCCAGCAGGTTGTTGAACGAGAGGTCCTTGCCAGCCAGTTGCGTGGCGTCCAGCACGCCGGGCTGGCCACCCCCCGGGATCACCCGGCGGTAGGCGGCCGCGCGCTGGTGCGGGTTTTCGCCGTAGCGCAAATCCTGCGCCTTGCGGCCGGCCACGGCGAACTCCACCGGCCAGTCCGCGCCGGGGCCGCGAAGCCACTCCGCGATGGCCGCGTCGTAGGCGGCGGTGTGGGCGAAGGCCCGCGCCGCCATCGCCCGCCGGGCCTCGACGCCGATCTCCCCCGCCTGCAGCCCCTCCAGCACCGCCGGATAGTCGCGCGGGTCGCAGACCGGCAGCACGAACCGGAAGTTCTTGGCCGCGGCCCGCAGCATGGCCGGCCCGCCGATATCGATCTGCTCGGCGGCTTCCGCTTCCGTCACGCCAGCCGCCGCGACGGTGGCCTCGAACGGGTAGAGATTGACCGCAACCACGTCCAGCGGCGCGATGCCGAGCCCGGCCAGCGCCTCGCGGTCCGCCGCCACATCCCGCCGGGCGAGGATGCCGCCATGCACCGCAGGATGAAGCGTCTTTACCCGTCCATCGAGGATTTCCGGGAATCCGGTCACCTCCGAAACCGCGGTCACCGGCACGCCCGCCGCCGCGATGGCCGCCCGGGTGCCGCCGGTGGAGACGATCTCGAACCCGAGCGCGGCGAGGCCGCGGGCAAAGTCGGCCAGGCCGGTCTTGTCGTGAACGCTCACCAGGGCGCGCATCGTGCCGGTCACTCCCGCGAACGCGCGCCGCGGTCTGCCCGGGCCAGCGTCGATTCGGCCATGCGGATGCTCGCCGCATCCACCATCACCCCGTCGTGCACCACCGCGCCGGTTCCGGCCGCCGTGGCCCGCGCGTAGGCGTCGAGGATGCCGCGCGCCGCGGCGATCTCGGCCTCGCCGGGGGAAAACACCTCGTTCACCGTGTCCACCTGCCCGGGGTGAATGCACCACTTGCCGTCGTAGCCCAGCGCGCGCGCGGTGAGGCAGGAGCGGCGCAGGCCGTCGAGACCGCGGAAGTCGGCGTAGGGCCCATCGATCGCGGCCACGCCAGCCAACCGCGCGGCGATCAGCACCTCGTGCATGGCATACCCGAAGCGGTGGCCGGGATAGGCCGCGTCATACTCGTCCGGCACGCCGATCACCGCATGCGGGATGCCGGCGGTCGCCGCGAAATCGCCCGGCCCCCACACCAGCGCCTCGATGCGCGGGCTCGCCTGCGCGATCTCCCGCACGTTTGCCAGTCCCCGCGCCGACTCGATCTGCACGTGCAGCGCGACCGGTTGCGCCAGCCCGAGGGCGGCCTCCAGTTGCGCCAGCAGGATGTCCACGAAGGCGACCTGCGCCGCGCTCTCGGCCTTCGGCAGCACGGCCAGCCCGGCGAGACCCGGCGCGCCCTCAACGACCTCGATCAGGTCGCGGTGGCACCACATCGTGGCCGCTGCGTTGACCCGCCATGCCGGGCGGCGTCCCCGCCAGTCCAGCGACCGGAACGCCTCGACGACCGCGGCCCGCCCGCCCGCTTTCTCCGCGGGCGCGACCGCGTCCTCGAGGTCCAGCACGGCGAGGTCGGCCCCGGAGGCCGCCGCCATTGCCGCCATCTTCGCGCTGGTGGCGGGACAGATCAGCACGCTGCGAGGCGCGGTCACCGCTGCGCCTCCAGCCGTGGCGCGAACCGCGCCAGCAGCGGATCGGCCGCACCCGCCAGCAGGGACTCGGCGACCAGTCGGCCGGTCGCCGGGGCCTCCTTCGCCCCGGTGCGGAAGTGCCCCGCCGCCACCCACAGCCCCTCCACCCCGGGAACCGCCCCGATGATCGGCTCGCCCGTGTCCGAGCCGGGCCGCAGCCCGGTCCACGATTCGGCCACTTCGCCCTCCAGCAGGGCGGGACACAACGTCCGCGTCAACTGGATCAGCCACTCGAACCCGCCCGCGGTCAGCCTGCGGTCGAAACCGGCCCCTTCCTCCTCGGTGGCGGCGACGATCACCGAGCCGTCGGGTCGCGGCCGCACGTAGCCGCCGTGGCCGCAGATCGCCGCCCGCGGGCGCACCGGCGCGCCGGTGTAGGCCAGCAACTGGCCCTTCACCGGCCGCGTCGGGAAGGTCATGCCGATGGCGTCGCCCAGCAGCCGCGTCCACGCCCCGGCCGCCAGCACCACGGTGTCGGCGGGAACGCTCCCGCTCGCGGTCCGCACCGCCGCCGCCCGGCCGTTTTCGATGTCGATCGCGCTCACCGGCGTCTGATCGCGGATCTCCGCGCCTGCCGCCGCCGCCGCCTGCGCGAGCGCCCTGGTTAACTGGTGGACCTGCAGGGAGCCGACCTTCGGCGCGAACCACGCCGCCGCCACCGCGCCCGGCATGGCAGGCTCCCGGCGCCGCGCCTCGGCCGGGGAAACCTCCTCGACCACGTAGCCGAGCCCCTGCTGGAAGGCCGCCCGCTCGCGCTCGATCGCCTCGCGCTCGGCGTCCACTGCGATGTTCCACTCGCCAGGCCGCCGGTAGCCGACATCGACGCCGGTGCGTTCCTCGAGATCGGCCACCCAGCCGGGGTAGAGCTCGAGGCTGCGCCGCCCGAGTTCGATCCGCTCCCGGCTCCATTCGGGCCGGTTCGGCAGCGACACGATCCCCGCCGACGCCCAGGAGGCCTCCATCCCGATCTGGCCCCGCTCCACCAGCGTCACCGGAGCGCCGCGCCGCGCCAGTTCCCAGGCGATCGCGCAGCCGATCACCCCGCCGCCCACGATCGCGATCCTGCCAGCCGCGTTCATCCGGTCTCCTCGCCTTCGCGCCGCGTCCCGCGCCGACCGGGAGCATAGGGAGGCGCGCCGAGCCGCGTCAACGCCCGCCTTGACCGGCGCGGCCGCGCCCGGCTCTCGACTGCCCCGCCCCGCCATGCGACCATCGCCGCGACGAGCGGATCACGGAGGAGCCCATGTCCCTGTTCGGCCCGGACGCACGCGTGCACGACATCACCCTGCCCTTCTCCGAGGCGGTGCCGACCTGGCCGACCCACCCCCGCTCGGCGGTCGAGCCCATGACCCGCATCGCATCCGGCGACCGCTCCAACGTGAGCAGGGTTTCCATCTCCAGCCACGCCGGCACCCACCTCGACGCCAACTGGCACTTCATCGACGACGGTCGCAGGTTGCTGGAAATCCCCCTCTCCCGGTGGTGCGGGCCGTGCTGGGTCGCCGCCATCCCCGAGGACGTGCCCGCGGTCGATCCGGAGCATCTCGACGCCGCCTCCATCCCCGCCGGGACCGAGCGCCTGCTGCTCCGCACCCGCAACTCCCGCGAGTGGGCGGGCTGGGACGGCGCAACCCCCATCCCCTTCCGCGAGGACTACGTAGGCGTCACACCAGCCGGCGCCCAGTGGCTGCTGGACCGGGGCATCCGGCTCATCGGCATCGACTACCTCTCGGTCGGCCCCTACGGCCCCGCCAATCGCATCACCCACACGCTGCTGCTGGGCAACGACGTGCTGATCGTGGAGACCCTCGACCTCTCGCGGATCGCCCCGGGGCCCTACGACCTGGTCTGTCTGCCGCTGAAACTCGCCATCGGCGACGGCGCGCCCTGCCGCGCCATCCTCGTGGAGCGCGCCGGATGAGCGGCCCCGCGCCCCGCATCGCCGCGCTCGGGCTGACCTCCTGGGACACCCTGCTGCTCACCGACCGGCAGCCCGCACCCGTCGAGCAGGCGGTCGTCCGCGAGGAGATCGCCGCCCCCGGCGGCACCACCACCAACTCCTGCGTGGCCCTCGCCCGGCTCGGCGCGCGCGTCACCTGCATGACCGCCGTCGGCGACGACCGCGAGCGCGACCTCGTCTTCGCCGCCCTTACCGCCGAGGGCATCGACCTCTCCTGGTCCGTGACCCGCCCAGGCGAGCGGACCGACCGCGCAACGGTGATCGTCTCCGACGACCCGCCGGACCGCTCGATCATCTGGCATCCCGGCGCCCAACTCCGCAAGGGCGACCGCATCGACATCTACGCCCTGTTTGGCCATGACGTCGTGATCCTCGACTTCACCGACCCCGCGCTCTGGCGGTTCCTGACCGATCTGCCGGCCCACTTCGCCCCGCGCACCCGCCTGCTCGGCGGCCTCAACTATCTCGCCGACCGCGCGCTCCCGGATCGCCTCGAACTCGCCCTCCGCCTCGACTGCCTCGTCGGCTCCCTCCACGATCTCGCGATCGTCACCGGCGAGGAGTCCGGCGAGGCCGCCATCGCCAGCATTCAGCGCGCGATGCGCGGGGCCAACCTGCGGGCCGCCGCGGTCACCTCCGGCGCCCGCGGCAGCATCGTCGTCACCAACGAGGACCGCTGGGAAATCCCCGCCTTCCCGGTCGCCACCGTCGACGCCACCGGGGCTGGCGACGCCTACCTCGCCGGCATCGCCTGGGGCATGGCGCATCGCTGGACGTGGCCCGAGACCGGGCGGTTTGCCAGCGCCGTCGGGGCGCTCGCCACCCGCGCCGCCGGCGCGCAGGCCTCGCTGCCCACGCTGGCCGAGGTCGAGGCCTTGCTCGCCGCCGGCTGATCGCCTCCGCCCCGGCTCCCTCCCGCGCCGCCGCCGCGAAACCGCTCCCGCCGCGCGCGCGTCTCACGGGGAAACCACGAAGCAGGTCCGTCCGGCTCCCGGGCGCTCCCCGCCGGTCCATGACCGATGGGTGGTTGCCGCTCCGTACGTACGCCGGGCAAACTGTGATTCAGGCGAGCGGAGCAGCCTCATCGGGCTGCCGGGAGGATGAAGACCATGCCGATGCCAGCGACCCGAACCCGGGCATGCACGCTGCTCACCGCGCTGGTGCTGGCGCTTGCCGGGATGGCCGCAGCGCTCCCGTCCGCCGTCCTCGCCGG
>JBJTKE010000720.1:0-4562 GCA_046096285.1 Chloroflexota bacterium | reverse complement strand
CGCCGCCTCCATTTCCCGCCAAGGAGCGTATACTAGGTGTACGTACACTTTGTCCGTACAGCGTAGAGGAAAGGACTCCGGCGGCATGAACCTGATTTTCGGCTCACAGCTGGGGGCGGTCGCCCAGCAAATCGATACGGCGGCGGCGGGAAATGGAGGCGGCGCGAACGCCGGGGCCAACGGCGGCGCGGCCGCGGCCGGCGATTTCAACACGGGCGGAAACCACGGCCAGACCATCGGCGTGGGCGACAGCGTCGGTCTCGTCGAGGTCGATGGCGGCTCGATGGCGGGCAGCACCGAGGCCGGCATCGACATGAGCGCGGGCACCGCCCTCTCCGCCGCCCGGGGCGGCGACTACAACCTCGCCTTCGTGAGCTGAACGGCATCCGGTCCCGGCGCAGGCGCCGGGCGGCGAGCCAGCGGCGCGCCGAGGATGAATCATGTCTTGCCGGGAACGCCCCCGGGACCGCCATGCGAGCGGCCCCGGGGGCGCGCTCATTGGCGCGCCGCGGCCGACCGCTGCAACAGGTAGCCCGCCACCAGCGCCGTTGCCGCCAGCGCCTGCACCTCCGGCGCGAACCGCAGGGCCAGCGCCAGCGCGGCGGCGAGGCCGAGCACGCCGGTCACCGGCCAGCGTCCCGCCGTGAGCGGGGCCCGGAAAGGCCGTTGCGCCGCGGCCCGGGCGAAGCGGAGCCGCACCAGCGCCGCATTCACCCCCGCGAACGCCAGCAGCGAAAGCAGGGACGCGACGCTCACCAGCAGTTCAAGCCCGCCCGCGAGGGAGGCGGCCATCGCCGCCGCGGCGCAGACCGCCAGCGCGGCGGCGGGCGTGCGGGCCGCGCCGCTTGCGGCGGCGAGGCGACGTGGCGCGCTGCCCCCGCGGGCCATGCCGAATAGCAGCCTGCTCGCCGCGACCAACGCGATCAGCGCGGTGTTCGCGGTGGAGGCCAGCGCGATGGCGTCGATGGCGTCGCCCAACCGGGGAGAGCGCACCGCCGCGGCGTCGGCCAGGGGCGCCTGCGAACGGGCGAGGTCGTCGGGGGCCAGCAGGGCACTGGCCGCCGCCGCGGCGAGGATGTAGAGCGCGGTGGTGACGGCGATGGCGATGAAGAGGGCGCGGGGCAGGTCGCGGCCGGGGTCGCGGGCCTCCTCGGCGAGGTTGGCGAGGTCCTCGAACCCGAGGTAGGCGAAGAAGACGAGTCCGGCGGCGGCGGCGATGCCTGGATGCGGCGCGGCGGCGAGCACCCGCTCCATGCCCGGCGCGCCGAGACCGGCGGCGATGGCGGCAGCCACCCCTGCCGCCTCGATCACGGTGAGCAGCACGTTCACCCGGCTTGCCCAGGTCATGCCGGCGAGGGCTACCGCCGTCGCCGCCGCGATGAGCCCGGCCGCGACGAGACCCGGATCGCCCGGGAAGAACGCGGCGGCGTAGCCGGCGAACGCCCGGGCTACTGCCGCGGCGCCGGCCACCGCGGCGAAAGCGAGGGCCCAGCCAGCCGTGCCGGGCAGCCAGCGGGCGGCGGGCCGGGCCTCCCGGAAGTAGACGTACTCCGCGCCGGCGCGCGGGTGCATCGCGGCGAGTTCCGCGTAGGAAACGGCGGTGAGCGCGGCCGCCAGTCCGGCCAGGGCGAACGCCTGCCAGAGGGCGTCCCCGGCAAGGGCCGCCGCCGGTCCGATGACCGTGTAGATGCCTGCGCCGAGCATGATCCCGACGCCCTGGAACACCAGCGCCCGCAGGCCGAGGGTACGGCGAAGCTCGGACATGCCCCCGGCTTGCGCAGGCCGGATGCCACCGGCCCGCGGGACGCGAGGGTCAGTAGCCGCGCCGCTTGTCGACGAGGTTCAGCAGCGGTTCGCCGCGATGGAAGCGCAGCAGGTTCTCCTTCAGCACCTCTACGCAACGGCGCTCCTTTTCCGTGGACGCGCCAGCCATGTGAGGGGTGAGGATGAAGTTGGGAGCGTCCCAGAGGGGGTTCTCGGCGGGCGTGGGCTCGACCTCGGTGACGTCGAGGGCGGCCCCGGCGATGCCGCCCGCGGTCAGCGCGGCGGCGAGCGCCGCCTCGTTCACGATGCCGCCGCGGGAGACCACGATCAGGTAGGCAGACGGCTTCATCCGGGCCAGCATGGCGGCGTCGATCAGGTTGCTGCTCTCGGGCGTCAGCGGCGCGGCGACGACCACGACGTCGGAACGTTCGAGGAGGTCCCCGAGCCGCGCGAGCGGCCAGACCTCGGCGACGTGGGCATCGGGCGCCACGGGGTTGGCGTCGACGGCCAGCAGCGACATGTCGAAGGCGGCGGCGCGGCGGGCGATGGCGCGGCCGATGGCCCCGTAGCCGACGATGCCCATCGTCGAGCCGTACATCTCGCGGGCCTTGCGGTAGAGGTCGGAGCGGTCCCAGCGGCGGGCCTGCTGGCGATCCCAGCATTCCGGCATGTAGCGGGTCAGGGCGAAGAGCATGGCGAAGGTGTGCTCGCCGATGCTCGGGCCGTGGGCGCCGCGGGTATTGGTCACCAGCACGTCGCTCTCGACCACCTCCGGGATGCGGGCGATGTACTCGACCCCGGCCGCGGATGACTGGATCCATTTCAGGTTCGGAGCGGCGCCGACCAGGTCCTTCGACGGCAGGCCGTAGATCACGTCGGCGTCGCGGACGGCGGCGAGCGCCCTCGCGGGATCGAGCTCCTTGACGATCTCGAGGCCGGGAATCTGGTCCTTCAGGTCCTCCAGGATGCCGAAATGGGCCTCTCCCTCGGTCCCGATGAGCACGAGTTTCACGGGCAGGTCCTCCAGCGGCTTCGGGCCGATCAGTAACGGACGGCCGCGCCCGCCCCGCCTGCCCCGGCGATCTCCCCGGCGGCGGAGCGCTCCCATCCGGTGCGCTTCAGGTCGGCGGCCAATCCGGTGAGCAGGTAGCGGAGTTCGCTGGCCATGGCGAGGAAGCGGAACCCTTCGGACATGCGCTGGGCGACGCCCTCGGCGTGCGAGCAGTGGATGCCCGGCGCGACGCCGCGCCGGTCGCAGGTCTCGCGAACGTGGGCGATGGCCTGTTCGAGTTCGGGGATGCCGGACTCGAGCGGCACGCCAAGGCCAAGCCCCATGCTGGCCGCGAGGTCATTGGGGCCGATGAAGCAGGCATCCACCCCCGGCACCGACATGATGGCGTCGACGTTCTCCACGCCCTCGATGTGCTCGATCTGGAGCACGAGGAGGATGTGGTCGTTGGCGTTGCGGTAGTAGGTGGAGGCGTCCGTGCCGAAGGAGAGGGCGTGGCGGCCGCCGCCGACGCTGCGGCCGCCGAGCGGATGGAACCGGCAGGCCTCGACCGCGCGCTCGGCCTGTTCGCGGGTGTTGACCATGGGCACCACCACGCCCCAGGCCCCGGCGTCGAGCATCCGCTTGAAGTGCTCCGGGGTGTTCCAGGGGATGCGCACCATCGGCGCGGCGCCGGAGGCCGCCATGGCCGCGAACATCAGGGCCAGGGTGCGGACATCCTGCGGGTTGTGCTCAGAGTCGGCGACGAGCCAGTCGAAACCGATCCGGCTCACGTACTCGGCCGCCTCCGGCGAGGGCAGGCTGAGCCAGGTGCCGACGGAGGCCTCGCCCGCGGCGAGTCGTTGACGGACGTGGTTGGCGCGCATGGATGCTCCTTTCGGGCCGGATCGCCAACCGCGGCGCTCCGGCGGCGGTTCCCCCGGTCAGCGGGGCGGGTAGACGCGTTCGGGTTCCGGCATGGCCGAGGGGCGTTCGATGGCCTCGACGATGCACCCGAGATCGGCGGCGGTGTCGAAGTAGGCGTAGGCGCCGTCGCCATGCCGGCCAAAGCCGCGGCCGCTCTGCAGCAGGGCGTAGCCGCGGGCCGCCATGCTGGCGATGGCGTCGTCGATGTCGTCCACGTAGTAGCCGAAGTGGTGGAGGCCCTCGCCGCTGGCCGCGAGAAACTCCTCGTAGATGTTGGGCCCCTCGACCGTTTCGATCAACTCGTACATGGTCGGGCCGACGAAGGCGAGCGCGAGTTTCATGACGTGGCCGCGGTCCTCCCCGCGGTAGGTCATGCGCGGCATCCGGTGGGGACCGTAGGTGTAGACCTCCCACGGACCGATGCCGTGCTGCGTCCAGTACCGCTCCATGGCGACGTCGAGATCCCTGACCACGACGGCAATCTGGTCCACGCCGGCGATGCCGGTCGGCGGAATCATGGCCTTCGCTCCTGCCGGTCGTTCGCGCCGCCCGCACGCGGCCCGGGCATGGTGGGGCGCGGAGGCCAACTGCGCAAGTGGCGGGAGGGCGGCCGCCCGGTCGGGCAAGCCTGCCGCGACCCCCGCGGCGGCCACGGGAAACGCGGCCGGGCCGGGTTGCAAAGCGGATACAATCCCCTCCTACAGTGCGTGCGCAGGGGGACGCGGCCGGCGAGGGGGACGCCGGCCGCTCTTTCCCGCCACGAGCGGGTCCGGCGCCGTGCCGGACCGGGGAGGGGAGCGTCGCAATGATCCACCGCCGGGCGGCGCTTGCCGCTGCCGCCGGCGCGGCCGCCAGTGGCGCCCTCGCCGGAACGGTATCGGTC
>JBJTKE010000719.1:0-6481 GCA_046096285.1 Chloroflexota bacterium | reverse complement strand
GGAGTTCATCGAGGCCGCCCGCTCGATGGGCGCCTCCCGCTGGTCGCAGATGTTCAGGCACATCCTGCCCAACGTGCTGAGCCCGATCATCGTCGCCGCCACCCTGGGCGTCGGCGCGGCGATCATCACCGAGTCGGTGCTCTCCTTCCTCGGGCTGGGCTTTCCCTCCGACATCCCGACCTGGGGCTCGATGCTCTACGAGGCCAAGGACCGCATCGAGATCGCCCCGCACGAGGCGATCTTCCCCGGCACGGTGATCTTTCTCACCGTTCTGGCGATCAACTACATCGGCGACGGGCTTCGCGACGCGCTCGATCCGCGCAAGACCTTCTGAGGTGCGCATGCCAGGCCTCCGCCGTTCCGCTCCCGCGATCGCCACCGAAACCCCGGCCCGCGTCGCGGCCGCCTTCTCGTGGATGTCATTCAGCCGGTTCGTCGAGGTCTTCCCGGTGCGCACCGGATGGCTGGTCGTCTGGGGGGTCTACGAGGAGATGGGGGCGGTCCGCAAGGTGGCCGGGCAGCGGCTCTACCCTACGCTCGATGGCGCGCGGCCGCGGGTCGCCGCCGCTATTCGCACCCTGACCGGCGACGACGCCCTGGTCCGCGAGTGCCTCGTCCGGTTCGACCGCACCGAGTTCCCGGAACACCGGTCCCCGCCGCTGCCCGAGCCCCTCTGACGCCATGCGCGACGGCGACTCCCCCGCCGGGATCGGCGTGCTCGGCGCAGGAGCGATGGGCTCGCTCTTCGCCGGCCTGCTCGCGCTCTCGGGGCATCCGGCGTTGCTGCTGGCCCGGCCGTCCAGGCACGTCGACGCCATCAGGGACGGTGGGCTGCGCGTCCGCGAGCCGGGTGAGACGGACAGGACCGCCCACCCGGCGATCGCCACCGATCCGGCCGCCGTGGCGGGCGTCTCGGCGCTGATCGTCCTCGTGAAGGCCTGGGCGACCGGGGAAGCCGTCTCCGCGGTCGCCCCCTGGCTTGCTCCGGACTGCCTCGTGGTGACGCTCCAGAACGGGCTCGGCAACAGGGAGGAGATCCTGCGGAACTGCCCCGGGCATGACCCCGGGCTCGTGGTCGCGGGGGTCACCAGCGAGGCCGCGCTTTCGCCGGAGCCGGGAGCTGTGACCCACACCGGGCGCGGCTGGACGGCAATCGAGGTCGGGCCGGATGTCGCGGCGCTCCGGGTCGCGGCGCTCTGCGGCGCTTTGACCGCCGCCGGTCTGCCTGCCTCGCCCGAACCGGCGATGGAGGCCGCCATCTGGCGCAAGCTCGCGGTCAACGCGGCGATCAACGGCGTCACCGCGCTGGCTGGCGTGAACAACGGGGCCATCCTCGACGACCCCGCCCTGCTGGAAATCTCCCTCAGGGCTGGCCGGGAAGTCGCGGCGGTGGCGCGGTTGGCGGGCGTCGCCTGCGGCGATGTCGAGCGCGCCATCATCGAGGTCGCGCGGGCCACCTCGGCGAACCGCGCCTCGCTGCACCGCGACCTCGACACCGGCCGCCGCCCCGAGCGCGACGCGATCTACGGAGCGGTCGCCCGCGCCGCTCGCGCGCTTCATGCGGAGGTCCCGGTGTGTGAAACTCTGGGGGCTTTGGTGGGGGCCCGGGAGCGGGCGGCATTCGGAACGTCGGGAGAAGCGAACCGGTGAGCAAGGCCGAAGAACCCCGGGCCGGAAAGTTGACCATCCCGGCCATCCGGGCGCGCCGCGCCGGGCCCAACCTGGTGATGGTGGCCACCTACGATTACCCGACCGCCCGCCTCTGCGAGCGGGCCGGGGTGGACATGATCCTCGTCGGGGACTCCCTCGGCATGGTGGCGCTCGGCTACGACACCACCGTCCCGGTCACCCTCGATGACATCCTGCACCACTGCCGCGCGGTTGTGCGCGGCGCGCCCGCCACGCACGTCGTGGCCGACATGCCCTACCTCACCTTCCAGATCGATCGCGCCCGGACCATCGAGAACGCCGGGCGCCTGATCCAGCAGGGCGGCGCCGACTCGGTCAAACTCGAAGGCGGCCGCCGGGTCGCGCCGATGATCGAAGCGCTGACCGGCGCGGGAATTCCCGTTGTCGGACACGTCGGCCTGCTGCCGCAGCGGGCCGGAGAACTTGGCGGGTTCAAGGTGCAGGGGAAGGACCGGGCGACCGCCCGCGCCATCCTCGACGACGCCGCCGCGGTCGCGGATGCCGGGGCCTTCGCCCTGGTGATCGAGGCGGTGCCCGCCCCGCTCGCAGCGCTGATCACCGAGCGCTCACCGATCCCCACCATCGGCATCGGCGCCGGTCCCGGCTGCAATGGGCAGGTGCTCCTGAGCCATGACCTGCTCGGCATCGAGGACCGCCTGCTGCCCCGCTTCGTCAAGCGGTACGCCGACATCGGCGCGGTCGCGCTCGACGCCCTCTCAGCCTTTGCCGCCGAGGTCCGCGACGGGTCGTTCCCGGACGCCGGGCACAGCTACGCCATGAGCGACGAACTCATCGCCGAAATCCGGGAGGATTCCGGGCGTGGCTGAGGCGCGGGTGATCCACACCGTCGCCGAACTCCGGGCGGCGCTCGGAGCAACGCAGCCGGGGCTTGTGCCGACGATGGGAGCGCTGCACGAGGGACACCAGGCGCTCATCCGCCGGTCGGCCGCCGAGAACGAGGCTACGGTGATGACCCTGTTCGTCAACCCGACCCAGTTCAACGATCCCTCCGACTTCGCCCGCTATCCCCGCACGCTCGAGCGGGATGCGCTGCTCGCGGGCGAGGCAGGCGCCGACATCGTGTACGCCCCGGATGCCTCCCGGATCTACCCCGAGGGCTTCTCGACCACCGTGACCGTCGCCGGCCTGACCGACCGGTGGGAGGGCGCGGCGCGGCCCGGGCACTTCGCGGGCGTGGCCACGGTGGTCGCCATCCTGCACGGCAGCGTGCGCCCGGCCCGCTCCTACTTCGGCGAGAAGGACTACCAGCAACTGCAGGTGATCCGCCGGATGCACCGCGATCTGCTGCTTCCCGGCGAGATCGTCGGCTGCCCCACCATCCGCGACCCGGACGGTCTCGCCATGTCGTCGCGCAACGCCCGGTTGTCCCCCCGCGCGCGGGCGCGGGCCGCGGTCATCCCGCGAGCGCTCGCCGCGATGGCGGCCCTGGCTCGGGATGGCGAACAATCCGCCGCGGTCCTCGTCGAGGCCGGGCAGGCCGCGATGTCTGCCGTTCGCGAGGCGGCGATCGACTACCTCGCCATCGTCGACCCTGCCACCCTCGAACCCGTCGATGCGGTCGGCCGGGAGGCGCGCGCCATCGCGGCCGTGGTGCTGGACGGAGTTCGCCTGCTCGACAATGCCGCCATCGGCCCGGGGATCCCGCCGTGGGATTGCTGATCGACATCGGCGTCGCCAAGACGAACAAGTACGCAACCCGGGAAAGCGGCGACACGGTCGAGATCGTCGAGCGCCCGGCAGGCGGCCTCACCGTGGTGATCGCCGACGGCCAGGGGTCCGGCCGCGCCGCCAAGACGCTGAGCCAGATGGCCGCCTCGCGCGCGGTGGAGGCCATCAAGCACGGCGCCCGCGACGAGGCGGCCGCCGCCCTCGTCAATGACCACCTGCGGGCCTACCGGCACGGGCAGGTCTCGGCCTCGGTCACCCTGCTGTCCTTCGATCTCGCGGCCGGAATGATCCTCGCCGCGAGGTTCGGGGATGGAGCGCTGGGCTGGCGGGCGGCAGGCGGCGACCTCGGCTTGCTGGATGCGGGCCCCCCGGCCGGGCTCAACGCGGGCGCAGAGCCCGCGCTGGGGCGCTGGCCGCTCGCGGCGGGCTGGGCGGGCGCGCTCTGCACCGACGGGATCGTCCAGGCGGGCAGGAGGACCGGCGAGCCGGCCGGCACGACCCTGCTCGAGACCGCGTTCGGGCCGGGCACCGCCGCCCAGCAGGCCGCCGACGAGATTCTCGGGGCCGCCCTCGCGCTGGACGGCGGCAAGCCCGGGGATGACATGGCGATTGTGGTGGCGCTGGTTTCCGGGTGGGACGGCGACGTCGCGGTACGCAGGATGGGCGTCCAGGTGCAGGCGCCGTGAGCCTGCCGCCACGCTGGTTCCGCCGCGAGGAACCGCCGGATGCCGAGCGCCCGATTTCTGCGGCGGCGCACCCGCGGGGGCCGAGGGTCGTCATCGTCGGGCCGTGCGCCTCGGGAAAATCCACGCTGGCCGCCGGGCTGCGGGCACTAGGCTTCGACGCGGTTCCGGTCGGGCAGGAGCACAGTGACATCCCCCTGCTCTGGCGCCGCTCGGGGCCGGAGGTGCTGGTCGCGCTCGAAGTCGACCTCGGGACCATACGGCGCCGGCGCGACGAGACCGACTGGCCGGAATGGCTGTTCGACCTGCAGCGGCGCAGGCTCGGCGCGGCCAGCGCGGCCGCGACGCTCCGCGTCGATGCCGCGTCGCTGACGGCAGAGGAGGTGCTGGCAGAGGTCACCAAGTTCCTGGAAGCGGCCGGAGCCGCTCCCGGCCCGGACGCAGGCCCGCCGGGCCTGCCCGGTCAGTTGGGAGAGAACCCCAGCCCGGCATGACTCCCGGCGGAGCCGCCGATTCCGGTATTGACCAGCAGGTCGCGCTCGCGGCGGGTCATGGCGATGAACTCGGTCAGGCGGTCGGCGGTCGTCGCCGCCTCCAGCAGGCGTTGCTTGTCCCACGTTTCGACCGGAAGCCGGGCGCACAGCGCCCAGGCGCGCTCCGACGGATCGGCGGGGAGTTCCTTGCGCGGCAATTCCTCCCCAAAGGTGCGCTCCAGCGCGATCAGGAACCGCTCGAACTGCTGCGCGGCGGCATCGGCCAGCGCGGCGAGGGTTGCGCCGTCGTCCGCGACCGCCGCGTCCTCCAGCCACTCGATCTCGCCGGTCAGGTATCCCTGCGACCAGTCGCCGCCGACAAAGCGGAACCGCCTGCCGCCCATCACGATGACATCCCAGCGGCCATCGGCATACTCGCCGGCGGCCACCAGCGACGCGGCCACGCCGAGGTCGTGAATCTCGGGCTGCTCCCCGACCTCGCGCCCGCGCCGGGTGAGCACGATGCCGAACACCGGTTCCTCATGGCGACGCTCGGTCATCAGCCTGCGGTAACGCTCCTCGAACAGGTGCAGGGGGAGGAACATGCCCGGGAACAGCACCGTTCCCAGCGGAAAGAGCGGCAGCGTGGTGACCACCGGCGCCTCCATGCCCCGGCCGGTGGCGGGGCGGTCCTTCGCAAGCCGCGCTCGGAGCCCGGCATTTGCCGCGCCCCTGCCGTCAAACTATCATGAATCAATGCGCAGGGCCTGTCGAGTGTTCACCGCCATCGGCATCCTCATGATCGCCGCCTTCCCCGCGATGCTCGCCGGGAACCGCGGCGCCGATGCCCGGCAGGCGACTCCCGCACCGGCGTTCTCCATCCTGCTCGAGGCAGTTGACGAGCCCTACGCCGCCACCCCCAGCGGTGAGCAACTCCTGCGCCTCGCGGGGCCGGTCGACCCGGTCGAGTCGCTCGATCCCGCGCTCGCCCGCGACTACAACTCGGCATTCCTGACCCGCCAGGTGTTTCGCGGGCTGGTGCATCTCGACCACAACCTTGAGGTCCAGGCCGAACTGGCCAGCCGGGTGGAGGTCAGCCCGGACGGCCTCGTCTACCGCTTCACCATCCGGGACGGCGCGACCTTTCACGACGGATCGCCGATCACCTCGCGGGACGTCGTCGGCTCGCTGGCCCGCTCGCTCGACCCCGACACCGCGGGCGGTGACCCGGCGGCGCTCTCGGGTCCGAGTTACCTGAGCGACATCGCCGGATCCGCCGACGTCCTCGCCAACCGCACCGACGACCTGGCTGGCGCGGTCGCCACCGACGAGCGCACGGTGGAGATCCGGCTGGCGGCCCCGCGCTCGACCTTCCTGATGAAGCTTTCCACCTCGCCCGGACTGATTGTGGACGTCGACCAGGCGGCATCCGACCCGGAGTGGTGGCGCACCCCGAATGGGTCTGGCCCGTTCCGTGTGTCCGAGTGGGTCCCTGACGAGCGCCTCGTGCTCGCTCCCTTCAACACCTACATCGCGGGCGTTCCGGTGCTGCAACGCGTGGAACTCCGGCTCGGGCCGTCCGCCGCCAACGCGTTCAACCTGTACCAGTCCGGCCAGGTCGACATCGCCGCGGCCCCCGTCTCCGCGCTCGACCGCCTGCTCGATCCCCGGGAGGGAATCCCGGACGAGGTGACGGTCACGCCGATCTACTCCATCACCTTCATCGTGCTCGGGGTCGACACGCCGCCCCTCGATGACCCCGCCATCCGCGAGGCGCTCGTCCGGTCGTTCCCCAGCGAGCAAATGGCGGAGGTGGGCTTCGGCGGCCGCAAGATCGCCGCCACCGGGTTGATCCCGCCGGGCATGCTGGGCCGCGACTGGCCGGTCTCCGGCAGCAGCTACGACCCCGCCGCCGCCCGGGCCGCGCTGGCCCGGAGCCGGTACGAC